>CAYUNV010000068.1:2411-9996 GCA_964446265.1 uncultured Negativicutes bacterium
AAAAATGCGCACGGGACCGATTTGCGGGTAGAACTTCCGCAAAATCATATCTGGCTCGGTGGCGCGGAACGGACAACCAGCGGTGTAGAGTTTATTGCGAATATGCCGACGGAAGAAGTATTTACGTTGCCGAAGAAAAACGGAGTTAACGGAACAGTGGTGAGTTCACGGCCATTGAGTTATAACGGCAATTTGATTGAACAGCTTTCTTTTACTTTTGTAGACGGAAAGATTGTTCAATTTGATGCCGGGAAACACACTGAGATCGTGAAAAAATTGATTGAAACGGATAGCGGGTCATGCTATCTTGGTGAAGTTGCGCTAGTTCCGCAAAAATCGCCTATTTCGGAAACCGGCATTGTATTTTTGAATACCCTTTATGATGAAAATGCATCTTGCCATTTGGCAATTGGCAAGGCCTATCCTGTGTGCGTTGAGGGAAGCGAAACGATGAGCCAGGAAGAATTGGCGCAGGCCGGTGTAAACGATTCCCTGGTGCACGTTGATTTTATGATAGGGACGAATGATATGGAGATTACGGGGATTACCGCGGAAGGAAAGGCAGTTCCGGTGTTTATTAACGGGAATTTTGTGGTGTAGAACAGTTAAAACTTGGATAACTAGAGGCGATGAAAAATACAAAGAACTCTGTTGCAATCGGCAGAGTTCTTCGCATTTTCTAAGAGGCAGCGAAACAGTGTATGGAAACAAATAAACATTGACTGGTATTATAGTCTGGTTATATAATTAACTCCTAATATGAAATATGACTTACAAAATAATAGTAAAAAACTGAGAAAATATATATTTTTGCAAATGAAGGAGTTAACAGATATGATTAACAGGAACGCAGGGATATTAGGAACTGGTTCTTATGTGCCAGAAAAAGTGGTGACAAACCAAGATCTAGAGAAGAACGTCGATACGTCCGACCAATGGATTGTTGAGCGTACCGGAATCCGGGAGCGGCGGATGGCCGCCGACAGCCAGGCTACTTCAGATTTGGCAACGGAAGCGGCCCGACGGGCTTTGCAAGATGCGGGGGTAAGTCCGGAAGAACTTGACCTGATTATCGTGGGAACGGCCACACCGGATATGTTTTTTCCGTCAACCGCTTGTTTGGTGCAAGATAACTTAAAAGCAGTCAATGCAGCCGCATTTGACCTTACGGCGGCCTGTGCCGGGTTTGTGTATGGCCTTGTTGTCGGCAGCCAATTTATTAAAACCGGGGTTTATAATAAAGTTTTGGTGATCGGGGCGGAAACGCTGTCGAGAATTACAGATCCAATGGATCGTAATACAGCAGTAATTTTTGCGGATGGAGCAGGAGCTGCCGTTTTGGGAGTCACAGAACCGGGGCTTGGTATATTAGGGGTTCATCTGGGGGCAGATGGTTCCGGCGGTGATTTACTAAAGGTTGCTGCCGGAGGGTCCCGTCTGCCTGCTTCACTGGATACGGTCCGGGAGCGGCAGCATTACATCTACATGAATGGGAAAGAAGTGTTCAAATTTGCAGTTAAGATAATGGGCGACGCTGCGATGAAAGCGCTGGAACAGGCAAACTTATCGAAGAAGGACATTGATTGCTTTATTCCCCATCAAGCGAATATCCGTATCATTCAGTCAGCTGCCAAACGGCTGGATGTGCCGATGGAAAAAGTAGTAGTGCATGTCGATAAGTATGGAAATACTTCTGCGGCATCGATTCCTATTGCACTGGATGAAGCGGCGAAAAGCGGGCGGATCGGATTTGGTGATACGGTGTTGTTGGTAGGTTTTGGCGGAGGATTAACCTGGGCTGCCAGCGTGATGAAATGGTGCAAAAAGTGAATTTAGACTTACTTCAGATGGAGTTGCCTGTACCCGGAGGGTGCAACTCCATCTGAAGTTTAGTCGAATTTACTTCGAGCTACAGCCTGTTAATCCCCCATCCTAAGAGGGCGGGGTTTTACAGGCTGTGCGAAGATGAAAGTATACAAAAAAATAATATTTTTGCTAAAAACGATAAAAAAATGTACACTTTTGTATTGACAACGGGTTTGTTTCATGTAATAATGTATACAAAATACAGACAAACAAAACGTTGAGAAAGGGCATTTAGGGTTCCGCCAGTATTGTATTGTACCTGGGTCTGGACCGAGCAATGCCGAGTGCGGCAATGAGGCTGCATTACACCGTGAGCATAAAAGGCTCTGCGGAAAGTTTCTTATCCCTCACGGGGAAGAAACTTTCCGCAGAGCCTTTTTACTTTGTATAACATCATAACTTTGTTTATATATAAAAGCGATGATTAGGAGCGAAATAGCTGTTTGACCCGTTGCAGAGAGCCGGTGGGTGGTGCGAACCGGTGTGGCACAGTTATTTCCAGTCACCTAGGAGTTCTTTGCTGAAGCCGGTGCAAATCATATTTTGTAACGGTGCGTAGGTTAAAGCGTGAAGCCCGCGTTAAAGGGTAGCCGGTGATGGCCGGCGGAAAGAGTAGAATTGCAGGGTGGTACCGCGGATATAAATCCGCCCCTGCTATGCGGTATATATCGCGTGGCAGAGGCGGATTTTATATATATATCAATCAATCAAAACTGACAGAAAAAATAAAGGAGGGGCTCAGGATGAAAAATACTATCCAGATTTCACTGCAAAACCGGGGGGATGGATTAGGCCGGCTCATTGGTGTTTTTCGTCGCCGGGGATATCAAATTGAAAGCTTATCCATGATCATAGATCAGGCGGATTCAATGAAGATTGTAGTAGGTTTTTCCTGTAATCCGCTTGCTTTGCAGCAAATGGTCCAGCATATTCGCAAATTGATTGATGTAGTGACTGTAGAAGTAGTGAATGATGACACTGCAACTGCAGCAATATACATGCCTGCGCATCAGAGCGCATAATTATCAAATAATAGGGGGATTTATTCGTATGAAAAAGTTGTATTATGATCAGGATGCCAATTGGGAAGCTATTAAAGACAAACGAGTCGCCGTCTTGGGATATGGCAGCCAAGGCCGGGCGCATGCAATGAATTTAAAAGACAGTGGAGTACAGGTTACGGTAGGTTTGTATGCCGGCAGCAAGTCTTGGAATAAGGCAGCGGAAGACGGATTGGCGGTTTCCACGGTCAATGAAGCTGTTGCCCAAGCGGATATTGTTGTTATACTGCTGCCGGATGAAAAACAGGCTGCGGTTTATCGGGATCAGATCGCTCCGAATTTGCGCAAAGGAGCGGCATTGGTCTTTGCCCACGGGTTCAACATCCACTTCAATCAAATTCAGCCGCCGGCTGATATCGATGTGTTTATGGTGGCGCCGAAAGGGCCAGGCCATTTGGTTCGGCGGACTTATGAGGAAGGAAACGGTGTGCCGTGTTTGCTGGCAGTCCATCAAGACAGTACCGGTAATGCGCATGAACTGGGATTGGCGTATGCGAGGGGCATTGGCGGTACGCGGGCTGGGGTATTGCCGACAACCTTCAAGGAAGAAACAGAAACAGATTTGTTCGGCGAACAAGCCGTATTGTGCGGCGGAGTCACGGAATTGATCTGCGCAGGTTTTGAAACCTTGGTAGAAGCCGGTTATCAGCCGGAATCAGCATATTTTGAATGTATGCATGAAATGAAATTGATCGTTGACCTGATGTATGAAGGCGGTATGGCCGGGATGCGGTATTCCATCAGTGATACAGCAGAATTCGGCGATTACATGACCGGGCCGCGGATTATTACGGACGAAACCCGCGCTGAAATGCGCAGAATATTGAAGGAGATCCAGGAAGGACAATTTGCGAACAAATGGATATTGGAAAACCAGGCAAACCGGCCGGTCTTTACTTCCATGCGCCGGAGAAACGCGGAACATCCGATTGAAAAAGTAGGAACAGAATTACGGGCTATGATGCCGTGGTTGAAGAAAAAATAAGCCAATATAGAAGGAGGTGCGGACCATGCAATTATCAGGCAGCGAAATCATTGTGAAATGTCTTTTGGAACAAAATGTAGATACGGTGTTTGGATATCCGGGCGCCGCCAATTTGCCGCTGTATGATGCCTTGTATGACGCGCCGATCCGCCATATTTTGACCGTTCATGAACAAGGCGCTGCGCATGCAGCCGATGGTTATGCCCGGGCTTCCGGACGGGTGGGAGTTTGTCTCGCTACGTCCGGGCCAGGGGCCACAAACCTGGTTACGGGATTGGCCACAGCGTACATGGATTCTTCGCCGATTGTGGCGATTACGGGTCAGGTTGCGACAACTCTTTTTGGGCAAGATTCCTTTCAGGAACTTGACATTGTTGGCATCACGATGCCGATCACCAAACATAATTTCTTGGTGACCGATATTTCGACTTTGGCGGAAACGATGCGCATGGCCTTCCAGATTGCGGCAAGCGGGCGTCCTGGTCCGGTCTTGATTGACGTGCCATGTGATATTATGTCTGCCCAAGGGGAATTCACCCCTATTTCCGCTTGTGGCGAGGAGAAGGATGCACAGTCGGAACAGGAAATTTGTTCTTTTCAGCAAATGGTTGATGTTGCCATGGCTGTGGTTACCCAGGCCAAACGACCGGTCATGCTGGTTGGCGGAGGAATCAAGGCGGGAGATATTTGGAAAGAGGCGAGAGCCCTTGCGGAAACAGCCGGTCTTCCGGTGGTAAGCACGTTGATGGGGCTGGGCGCTTTTTCCGCTAAACACCGTTGTTTTCTCGGCATGACGGGTATGCATGGGCATAGAGCGGCGAACTGGACAGTCAGTGAAGCTGATGTTATTTTGGCGGTCGGTACGCGGTTCAGCAATCGGGTAACCAGCGATTGCAACAAGTATGCCCAGGGGAAAATAATCATCCATTTGGATGTTGACCCTTCGGAGATGAATAAAAATGTGCCGGCGGAAATTATGGTAGTTGGCGATTTGCGTCAAACATTACGAGCTATGAGGGAAGCTTTTTTGCGGCAGGAGGCTGTAGATTTTTCAGCATGGTGGTCACAAATTGATTCTTGGAAACAAGAGTTCTCCCTTCCCTACAATGAAAATCAATTGAATGCTCCATGGATCATGGAGCATATGTCGGGAAATACCGGAGGACACTCGGTCATGTGGGTAACTGACGTTGGCCAGCACCAAATGTGGGCGGCGCAGCATTTGCAGATCGATGCTCCGCGCTCTTGGATATCTTCCGGCGGCCTGGGCGCGATGGGGTTTGGCGTACCGGCAGCCCTGGGAGCGCAGGTGGCCTGTCCGGATAAGCGTGCGGTTTTAGTGGTTGGTGATGGCGGGTTTAAAATGACGGGTATGGAATTATACACTATTGTACATGCAGAGGTGCCGGTGGTTATTGTAATCATGAACAACCGGTCGCTGGGTCTGGTGCGGCAGTTACAGAAAGTATTTTGCCAACAGCGTTATTCCGCGACCAATCTGCCGGATTTTGATTTTGTTGATTTTTCCCGGATTTGCGGCGCGCTTGCTGCTGAAGCAAATACCCCGGCTGATTTCGCTGCTGTTTTTCAGCAGGCTTTACAAGCGAACCAAAGCTTTATCATTGTGGCGAATGTTGATAAAGATGATCTTGTGGAACCTATGGTATCCCCTGGGTCTTCCATTAACCAGTTCATTCTATAAACTAATTTTTGGTTCATTGTGCTTCCGATCCTTTGAATAAAAGGTTAATGTAACGAGCCGGTATCCTTATAAAATGAACCGCCCGCCTAAAATGATACGTTTTTAGGCGGGCGGTTTTCTAATGTCTTCACAAAGTTGCTATATTTTCCATTTATTTGTTTTTCGTATAAAAATCTTTATCCGAGTTTCTTTTGCATATACATTGAATTTATCGTAGCTTCTTGTGAAAATTCGAAACCATTACGTCGGTAAAACCGAATGGCTGCATCATTGTGGTTATAAACTTGTAATGCCATTTCGGTTTTTCCCTTGCTTTTTGCTTCTGAAATAAACAAATCCATCAAAGCTTGCCCAATTTTTCTCTTCTTCCCTTCCGGACGCACGCCTAACTGCGTCAAAAAAGATCTTTGTATATTGCTATCATAGTCATAAAAAGCAATAAACCCTAATGTGCTTATTTCATCCTTCGCAATGTATACTACTGCATTATGCTGCAGTTTTTCAGCATAACTGTCTAAATTCGGTACTATCTGGGAAAGAGCCGGGGTGAATACTGTATCAAAATCGTACAAAGTGTTACGAATTTCATCGTAAGATTGAATGCGCAAAATTACATAATCGATCCATTTTTTCACGCAGATGCCAACGGTGATTATCCCTAAATAAGCAAAACACTCGTTCAGTTCTTCCATTCTTTCAAGGTTCAAAACGTGGCCTAATATTGCAAAGGCAAAGGCCATAACAGTAATGATCAGCACGGAAATAGGAAACCGGCCTTCTTTCAACCGTTCCTGGGGTATTTTGTATAAACCGTATTTAATGCCTATATAGAGCCACACGATCATTATGACTGCCAGCAGCGGATAAATAAACGGCCCATAGGAAAGCTGGTCCAGCAAAATGAAGGAAGGTCCGTTAATAGGATCAAAACCGGTAACATAAAATACGGTGCCCCATTGTAATTCAAAGCCGATTAGCACGAGCCATAGTGGAGTCGCCCAAAGCAGAA
The DNA here is from genome assembly GCA_964446265.1 of uncultured Negativicutes bacterium. GTDB lineage: Bacteria > Bacillota > Negativicutes > CTSoil-072 > CTSoil-072 > CTSoil-072. The sequence continues at coordinate 9,035 of CAYUNV010000068.1, forward strand.
ACCGTGCCATCGGCAGATGGTTAGCCACTTTTGCTTTGTGCCACCATAAGATATTCAGGACCAATCCCAGGGTTAATACGGCAACCTGCAGCCATTCTAAGAAACTGCCATCCCAACCCCACTCAAATGGCAAAAAAGGGCTGATGAAATAGGATAAAAAGACGCCAAGCAGCAAGAACCACATCGATTTTTTCACGGCCAACACCTCCTCGAGGGAAAGGTTTTAATTTTATGTTCCATCATTGCAAGCCCATGTTAGAAAGAAAAAACGCCAAGCTGCAATTGTTTGCAGCCTGGCAGTCATAAGCCTCGTCTCCGTGGCTAGTAGACCCACGGCTTTGCGTCCTTGCCTTTCGGCAAGTTTGCCGAATTCTGATTTTTCGGAATATCATTCTTGATTATATTATACAATACCGCATGCTTTAAATAAATATTATCTGCATCATTTGACCGGTTGTCCAGAAAATAAATGAAGACAAACTTCCAGTGGAGATGAATGGTATTAGTAAATAAATTCCATCTTCCAATTATAACGTCCGGTATGCTCATCTTTCATATAATAAAAATAGGCTGCAAACTTATTGCCTTTCTTGCTCTTTAAACCACGGAAACCAACACGACCGTTTTTCAGTAATAATTTGACCATATCGGCAGATACTTTTCTGTCAAAAGAGGAGATGTATTTATCGTCCTTCCAGATCGTAAACTTGCAGCCATTTTTCCAATTGCTGCACCCAAATGCCTTGGCGGATTCAACCACAGGGCTTCCGCATTCCGGACATATCCCCAGTATTTCCACGCCGTCTGAAATAGTATCGTGAGCGCCAAAATGCGAGGCGCACTTCACATCATTCACCGATTTCACGACAAATTCTATCATCATATGGATAAAGTCTTCTTTATTGAATTTTTTCTTTTCAATATCCGCAAGCGTTTTCTCTAATTTTCCTGTATATTCCAAG
>CAYUNV010000068.1:10006-13910 GCA_964446265.1 uncultured Negativicutes bacterium
CGAATAATTCTTTCACAGGAAATTTTTCCACGATCATTTTCCCCAGATCTGTACAAACTAAACTTTTTCCCCGTACTTTAATATAGCCGATATCTTTCAGCTTTTTTATGGTTTCGGCTCGCGTTGCCGGTGTACCTATGCTGAAACCGCTTAATATGGCCAGCATCATTTCTTCCGAATCTTCGTCTTTGTATTTGCGTCCACAGGTTTCCATCTCGCGCAACAACGTTTTCTCCGAGTGATATTTCGGCGCTTTACGCTTCACTTCACTCACTTCACTATTGTGCACGTACACAATTTCATGTTCTTCAACCTGCGGCAAGGTAATTTCTTTTGCAGTTATATTCTCTATTTTTTTCCATCCGTCGTTTAATTCCACTTTCCCTTTACTGATAAAGACTCCGCCAATCGTATTGCTATCAACCTTAACGGTGAGAACGGTTTCCTCGTATTCCGCCACAGGCATAAATTGGGCCAGAAAGCGGTTGACCACTGCTTCATACACGATTTTCTCATCATTGTTCATTGTTTTCGGGACTATATAGGTAGGCATAATTGCCGAGTGGCTTTCTACTTTTTTGCTGTCAAACACACGCTTAGACGTATGAAAAACGATCTCCTGTTCATAGGGAATCCCTTTTTTATGGACGTTTAAGACTTTTTCGGCCTTTTCAATTAAACTTTCATCCAATACTGCGCTGGCCGTTCTAGGATAAGTAATGAATTTGTTTTCATACAATGTCTGCGCCGTTTTTAATACTTTATCAGACGTCCAGCCTTTATACTTACTGGTAATATAGCCTTGTAAATTTGATAAATTAAATAAAAACGGCGCGTACTCTTTTTTATGTTCCACAGTTTTATTGATAATGCGTGCTTCTTTGCCAACTAATTCGCCTTTAATTTTCTCTAATCCATCTTTTGTTTCAAATTTCTCAAGTTCATTCTCATAATAAGTGCTTTCAAATACGGCATTTTTTTGCGTTTTAAATTCAGCAATCAGCTTGTAATAGCTTGATTCTTGAAATGCTGCAATTTCTTTATCGCGATCATAAATAATCTTTAAAGTCGGCAATAAAACCCGCCCAATATTTAACACTTTTATCGATTGGTCGGCCCGGTATTTTACGGTCGCAACAGAGGTAAGATTGATGCCAATCAGCCAATCGGCCAGTTGGCGTCCAAATCCGGCATCCTGCAGCGACTGCATCTCATTATTGGATCGCAAGTTTTCCAACCCTTTTTTTACTTCATCATTTGTCCATTCATTTAACAACAACCGTTCGATTGGTTTTTTTGTATTCAAATACAAGGCAATTTCGTCAAAAATAATTTGTCCTTCGCGGTCATCATCGGTTGCGGCAATAATTCCGTCGATATCTTCCCGTTCAATTAAGCTGTGAATGATATCAACTTGTTTTTTTGCTCCAGTATCAATTTGGTCCTTATTCCGATCCGACGTTTTAATTTTATATTTAAATTCATTCGGTATATAGGGAAAGTAATCCAGTTTCCACCCTTTGAGATCCGGATTATAATCCTTTAAATCATAAAGCTGAAGCAAATGGCCAAATGCCCATGTTATTACATAGTCATTTCCTTCGATAAAACCATCTTTTCTAGTTTTGGCATGGATCGCATCGGCAATGTTTCTGGATACAGATGGTTTTTCGGCAATAATCAATTTTTTCATTTCAATCCTGGCACCTCTTTGCAAAAAAACGGGAATCCCGTTGTCACAGGATTCCTGTTTGCATGATATTGAAAAATAATGATTGGCAGTCATACTGTTCATACAAGGCAGCTTGTTCTTCTTACAACTACTACAATTACAATTCTGTGTGATAGGATAAAAGTCCTGCCAATAGCTCGAATGGAACATGAGCAGCGGGCTATAATTTATGTCAAAAAGTATTCCATGTTCGAAAGGAATTTTTCCGTTGCCCTATAATGTTTTCTAATAAGAGAAGGGCAATAAAATGGGGGGATGAACGTTGTGGATTTAGGTGATCTTACCATAGCGGTGGAAAAATTTTTCCGGGATAATTCACTCAATATTGTCAAAGAATTGGGTAATATGCCGATTTTTGATGTGCCTTTGCTTGGTGTTGCGCAGGCCAATGACCCTCTGTTTGAACGGTTACGCGCTGACGATGCAGTGGGTGGGCTGCACAAGTCTCCGCAAGACTGGCTGGCGGGCGCTAAAAGTGTGGTATCTTATTTTTTACCGTTTACTTTACCGGTAAGAACGGCGAACCGGCCGATCGGATTGCCAGCCACGGAATGGTTGTACGGGCGTATCGAGGGAGAAATCATGAACGATGCTTTGCGGAAATTTTTAGTTGAACTGTTTTCTGATGCAGGGCATACCGCGCTTGCTCCTTGTTTGGATGAACGGTTTCGTGTTGTTGCCGGAAAAAGCAATTGGTCAGAACGTCATGTTGCTTTTATAGCAGGCTTGGGAACCTTCAGCCTGAGTCGCTCCTTGATTACCAAACAGGGCTCCGCCGGGAGGATCGGCAGCGTAGTTGTTAATGCGGAATTAACACCTACACCGCGATATTATACTTCTCGGGATGAGAATTGTTCAAAATGCGGCGCCTGTATTCCACGCTGTCCGCCGCAAGCGATTGATGAGCGGGGGAAGGATAATACGGTCTGCGGCCAATACATAGAACAAATGAAAGTGTTGTACAAACCGCGGTATGGCTGCGGCAAATGCCAAACGGCCGTTCCGTGTGAGGCTGGGATACCAAAAAAATAAGGAGGAAAACGAATATGCTTTTTTCACCTTTGCTGCTTCGGGGGTTGACGCTTAAGAACCGGATTGTTATGCCGCCGATGTGTATGTATTCAGCAGGACGCGATGGGCTTGCCAATGAGTGGCATTTTACCCACTATATGTCCCGGGCCGTAGGACAGGTTGGCCTTATTATTATGGAGGCCACAGGGATTGAAGATGGCGGCCGGATTACTGAAAATGACCTGGGACTATGGAATGACATCCAAGCGGAAGGATTAAAAAGGATTACCGATGTGGTACATAGTCAAGAGGGCAAGGTTGCAATCCAACTCGGTCATGCCGGCAGAAAAAGCGAAGTGCCTTACTTGGAACCGGTTGCACCGTCGGCGCTGCCTTTCAACGCTGAATACCGGTTGCCACAATCACTGACTTTATCTGATATTCACCGGATTGTAGACAGTTTTCGTCTGGCCGCGGTCCGGGCTGTCAAAGCAGGGTTTGATGCCATCGAAATTCATGCGGCGCATGGGTATTTGATCAATCAATTTTTATCCCCATTGACAAACCGGCGAGAAGACGAATATGGTGGAACGGTTCAAAACCGAGTGAGAATTTTGTCTGAAGTTGTCGAGGCTGTGCGTGGCGAACTTCCCTCAGCCATGCCTTTGGGTGTAAGGGTATCTGCTTATGAATATGAACCGGAAGGCAATTCACCGGAAATGGTGGGCGAAATGTTGAAAACGATCCAAGGCAAGGGAATTGATCTGGTTCATGTAAGCTCAGGCGGCGTGACGCCGGCGGCACCGCGCGCGTATCCGGGATATCAAATTGGCTTTGCGGCAACAATTAAAGAAAAAACAGGTTTGCCGGTAATTGGCGGAGGGTTGGTTACGGAACCGGTCCAGGCCGAGCAGATCGTCAAAGCCGGGATTGATTTGGTTTTCCTCGGCCGCGAATTGCTGCGGAATCCGTATTGGCCGCTAATGGCAGCTAAAACGCTGGGCGAAGATATTCCTTGGCCGAAACCTTACTTGCGGGCGAAATCCTGATTAACCATACGTTACAAAAGCATGACGTCGAAACGACAAAAATCCGCCGGAACAGAGGAGGCCACTGAAAAACTTGTGGTGTTGACGGCAAGCTCAAAGATCAAGAACCAGA
>CAYUNV010000069.1:0-13902 GCA_964446265.1 uncultured Negativicutes bacterium
TTCGAAGTTAGTCCACAAGTCACAGAAAGAATAGTTCGTTATGATTGGCCAGGCAATGTTCGTGAGCTGCAGAATGTGGTGGAACGGATTGTTAGTTTGACTGAGGGCAGACTGGTAACCTTAGATAATTTGCCGAAAGAATTGCGCGAGTGGCAGCCGGAAAGTGTAAAAGAAAGTAACCGGCCGGTTGTGGAAGAGACTAGCGGGATCAGCTGCATGGCCGAATGGCGGCAGCGCGTCTGGGAAGAAAATGAACGCAAAGAGATCCTTGTCTTGTTGTCGAACCACAGGGGAAATGTGAGTTTGACAGCCCGGGCTATGGGGATTTCGCGCAATACGCTGTACCGTAAGATGAAACAATATGCAATTAATAATTAATAAGAATGTGTTATAAAAGTGTTTTAATAAATGTCCTCTCAATGTGACACTTTTGAACAGTTGTTGCGGGCGAGCTGGTTGATATGATCTGTAAATTGTGTTTCATGTGACAGTTTTGAACAAAAACTAACAAAAATATAGCGGCCATTAGCGAGGCTGCAAAAATACTGACTATCAGTATTTTTGCAGCCTCGCTTTAGAATCTGGACAAAGTAATTTTATTATGGGTATTATTTTATCATTCCCTTTGCGGGTGAAACACAGATTGCCTTTTTCAACAGCCATATTATTATATTGGCATGGTATGTGCAATAATTATAATCAAGCTTTAAAATATTCTATGTTGTAGGACCGGAAAACCGGGTGTTTCCTTTTTGCGCATATAATCTGACTGACCGGCAGGGCCGGGCATTGTATAGGAGGACGTGATGATGACCGGTTTACCGATAACGCCGTTGGACGATTGGACAGCTGATAAAATTGGGGTCAAGAATCATTGGGTGACAAGAGAACAAATAGCAGATTATCAATTCGACAAATTGAAACAGACCGTGGAATGGGCCAAAGCTTCGAGTCCTTTTTACCGCAGTCACCTAGCTGGTTTTATGGCCAATGGCTTGAACAGTTTTGAAGAGTTTTCTTCGTATCCTTTTACGACAGCCAGTGACATCTCGAAGAATGCGATGCGGATGCTCTGCGTATCCCAAAGCCAAATCAGCCGGGTTGTCACGTTGACAACATCGGGAACAACGGGGCAGCCCAAGCGTCTTTATTTTACCCCGGATGACCAGGAACTGACGATTGATTTTTTTCGCTGCGGGATGTCGGCGTTAGTTGGTCCGGGGGATAAAACGCTCATTCTGCTTCCGGGTGAACGGACTGGAAGTGTCGGGGATCTTTTGTCTGAAGGATTGACGCGAATTGGTGTCAATTCTGTTTATTACGGATTGGTCGGACAGGCGCCGAACGCGGTTCACAGTATGTGCCAGGAAAGAGCGACCTGTATTGTTGGCGTACCTGTGCAGGTTCTTGCTATGGCTCGGTATTGGGAACGCTGGGGAAAAAGCAATTGGACGCCAAGATGCGTGCTGTTGAGTACGGATCATGTGGCAACTGCGATTGTTGATGAATTAGAGCGGATTTGGAAATGCGAAGTATTTAATCATTATGGCATGACCGAAATGGGGTTGGGCGGAGGTTTGGAATGTTCTGCGCAAGATGGCTGTCATTTGCAAGAAGCGGATTTGTATTTTGAAATCATTGACCCTGCTTCAGGGCAGCTTTTGCCGGAAGGTGAATACGGAGAAGTCGTTTTTACGACGCTCACTCGCCAAGGAATGCCTCTGATCCGTTACCGGACCGGAGACATGTCGCGGTTCATCGCCGGAACCTGTTCTTGTGGAAGTAAAGTCCGCCGCTTAGAGCGAATCCGAAGCCGGCGTAATGGGGAAATATGTTTGGGCCAGGAGTCTGGCTTTACTCTTGCGGATCTGGATGAAATCGTGTTTCTCCTGCCGGAAATTACAAATTTCACGGCGGAAATACAATCCGGAACGACTACTGTGTTAAAAATTACAGCGGCTATTTTACCAGATATCGGATCCTTTGATAAGCGAGTTATTTTGCGCGCCCTGCGAAAAGTGCCGGCGATCCAGGCTGCAGAACAGGAAGGTACTTTGTTGCTTGAGGTGGAAATTCTCAAGGAATGGTTTTTTTCTCCAGAGAAAAGAGTTATCCGTATCGTTGAAACAGCAAAGGAGATCAGCAATGGTTGGAACGCGTAAGCAGGAAAAAACAATTTATTTACTGCGTCACGGCAATATTCTGCAAACGAATTGCGAACGCCGGTATATAGGACAAATTGATCTTCCCTTATCGGCCGATGGTGTCCGTCAGGCCCATTTGCTGCAGTCAGAATTCAGGGGTAAAGAAATTTCCGCCGCTTTTTGCAGCGATTTAGTCCGCTCTATTGATACAGCAAGGATTATCTGCCAGGGACTGACTGCAAATTTGATTATTCGGCCCGATTTGCGGGAAATCAGTATGGGCGAATGGGAAGGAAAAACATTTCGGGAAATTTCCCAAGCTTACCCGGAAGAGTATGTGAAGCGGGGAGAGAATATCGCCGGCTACCGGATCCCGGGCGCAGAAAGTTTTGGCGAGTGCAGGGAACGGGTCGTCGAAGCATTTAATGAAATAACGAAAAAAGTCGAGGGAAACATCTTGATTGTTGCCCATGCCGGAGTGAATAGGCTGTTGTTAGGCCACATTCTCGGCATGCCGGTTGAAAATATATTTCGGATTTTGCAAAACTACGGGTGCATCAATGTGATAACTGCCAACGAAGGGAAATATCATGTTTCGCTGATCAATGGATGTTACATACCGTAAAATAAGAAGCCGGTCTTTTTTTGCTATGCTCAACGACGGGGATATCAGCATCGTACTCGCTGATATCCCCGTCGTTTTTTCATGCACCCAAACTGCTTCTTTACAAGAACGTTTGTTCTATCGTATAATTGAAACAAGCAGGGGAGCTGATGAAAGTGGACGTGTTTGACAAGTTGAAGATCCTTACCGACGCGGCAAAATATGATGTAGCTTGTACGTCCAGCGGTGTTAACAAACGGGCGGCGGCCGGCGGCATAGGCAGCGCGGCCGCGTGCGGCATATGCCATAGTTTTGCGGCGGATGGGCGCTGCATATCTTTATTGAAGGTACTCATGACGAATGTTTGCGCGTACGACTGCCAGTATTGTGTGAACCGTCGTTCCAATGACACGCCGCGCGCCACCTTTACACCGCGGGAATTAGCGGAGCTGACGATCAATTTTTACCGCCGGAATTATATCGAAGGTCTTTTCCTGAGTTCTGGGGTGCTGAAAAACCCGGACTATACTACCGAACGGATGATTGAAGCGTTGCGTATTTTGCGGGAAGAATACCGTTTTTCCGGCTACATCCACGCCAAAGCCATTCCGGGGACCGACAGCGTGTTAATTGCCCGGCTCGGCCTGTTGGCAGACCGTATAAGCGTGAACATTGAACTGCCGTCGCAGAACAGCCTACGCTTATTAGCGCCGGATAAATCCAAACATTCTATTCTGATGCCCATGGGCTATATTCAAAACCGTATCCAGGAAAATTCCAAAGACTTGGTTAAATATCGAAGTGTTCCCAAGTTTGCCCCAGCCGGACAGAGTACGCAGATGATTATCGGGGCGACACCGGATACCGATTGGCAAATATTAAATTTAACGGAAAGTTTGTATAAAAAATATAAATTGAAGCGTGTTTTTTTCTCGGCCTACACGCCGGTAGCTGAAAATAGCCTATTGCCGGCACTCAATACGAAGCCGCCTTTGTTACGGGAACATCGTCTCTATCAGGCAGATTGGCTGCTGCGCTATTACGGCTTTGCCGCCAATGAACTATTGGATCAAAGCCAGCAAAGCTTTAATCCGTACATTGACCCTAAGTGCAATTGGGCTCTTCGCCACATGGAGTTTTTTCCGGTGGATGTGAACCGTGCATCCTATAACAGTCTGTTGCGGGTGCCGGGCGTCGGGGTGCTCAGCGCCAAACGGATCCTGACTGCCCGCCGCACCACGTCGCTTACGTTTGACGGGTTGAAAAAACTCGGGGTGGTATTAAAACGGGCGCAATATTTCATTACCTGCAGCGGCAAGCGGGCCGACAGGGTCAAGAACGCATCGACTGCGTTTCTGCAGTCTTTGCTGTTGGACAAGACACGGGATTTATACCGGCAAAATTTCCTGTTAGGGGAACAACCGGAACAACTGTCTTTGTTTGAACCGCTTGCGGACCAGCAAAATCAGCATATGCAGGAGGAACTTCGACAATGCATAACCAGCCGGATTTGATTTATTGTTACGATGGCAGTTTTGAAGGTCTGCTGTGCTGCGTGTTTGAAAGTTACGACCAACAGGAAATCCCCCTGGATATTTTTTCGCCGGTTTCGTTGCAAACCACGCTTTTACCGGTAAAAGAAATTCGAACAGAGCCGCAAAAAGCAAAGCGTGTATTCGATTCTATTCCGAAGAAGATTGGTTTGGCTGCACTGGATTTTGTGAAACGAGCTTTCTTGACTTGCCATGCCCAAAAGGAACTGTATATCCTATTGTTTTTACGCAAAGGATATCGCCACGGTGCTTCTGTTATGGACATGTTGACCGATGAAGTAGTCAATACGCTGGTTACAGCGGTCAAGCATTTGGATAAAGAAAGCCACTTGCTCAAGGGGTTTATCCGCTTTTCCGTGGTGAACAATGCGTTGGTTGCTCAGATCGAACCCAAGAATTACGTACTTCCTTTCCTGATCCAGCATTTTCGGGAACGGTACCCGGAAGAACGGTTTTTAATCTATGACAGAACGCATGGCATGGGGTTGGTCTACCAACCGTATAAAGCAAAGATTATTCCGATCGAACAGTTGCAACTGCCTGAAGTGGATGAAGAGGAGCAGACGTTTCGCGAACTATGGCAGCTGTTCTATAATACGATCGAAATCAAGGAACGGCATAATCCGCGCTGCCGCATGAGCCAGATGCCGAAACGATATTGGAAAAACATGACGGAATTTGACGAAGGACCGACGCCGGTGCAGAAGAGAACGAAGGCTGCCAATGAACTGCCTGGTTTTAGCGGCCGGTTATTGACGGAAAAGAGGGATGAAAAATTTTCCCTGGACGGAAAAGCCGATTAATGATACATTGAAGCTTAAATGGACTCGGTGATTTTGCCTTGATAGCATGGAGGATAGCACTATATGAAGCAGTGGTCAGAATTTCAGTTTGCAGAAACAGTTGCGGTTGCCCGTGACCTACTAGGTGCGCATCTAGTCAGTGAAACGGCCGATGGTGTGGTTAGTGGAAAAATTGTTGAAGTCGAAGCGTATGGAGGTTTTTCTGATGCGGGTTCGCATATCAGCCGTGGTGTGACGGAGCGGACCAAGATTATGCTGGATAGGCCGGGGTTAGCGTATGTGTATATTATTTACGGCGTTCATCACTGTCTTAACGTGGTGGCGCATCCGGAAGGACAGGCAGGTGCTGTGCTGATACGGGCGCTTGAGCCGCTGAACGGGATCGGCATCATGCAAAAACGGCGGGGGGTGCAGGAAAACCGTTCATTGTGCAGCGGACCGGGGAAATTGTGCCAGGCATTTGGGATTACGAAGGAGCATAATGGACATTTCTTGGCCGAACAGCCTTTATATTTGGTTCGGGGCGATCAAGTCGGCGAAGATCAAATCGCTGCTGTGCCGCGGGTTAATATCGATTATGCCGGCGAAGCGAAACATTGGCCGTGGCGGTTTTATATAAAAGGCAATGCCTATATTTCCCGGAAATAGAAAAGAGTGTTGAAAAAGGCCAATCTGCGGCGTCACGACCTTTTTCAACACTCTTTATAGTTTTGTAATGATAATTAATGATAATTAATTGTATCCCTACTTCAACGTCTACAATTTTTGATGTGCTGCGATAGCAGCATTTAAGTCTCCAATGAATGCGTCAACCATTTCTTCTTTTGTGGCCCAGGAAGTGACAAGGCGGATTACGGAATGTTCGTCGTCAATCTTCGACCAAATATAGAATTCGTATTTTTCTTCCAGTGTTTTAATTAACCAATTCGGTAAGATCGGGAAAATTTGATTGGTAGGGGAGTGGGTCAAAAATTGATAGCCATTATTGCTGATGGCGTCTTTTAACAATACAGCCATGGTATTGGCATGCCTGGCCAGCTCAAAATACAACCCGTCTCGGAACAGTTCGGTGAATTGTATGCCGAGAAGTCGTCCCTTGGCTAATAAGGCCCCTTTTTGCTTCATATGAAAGCGAAATTCAGTTTTTAACGAATCATGACAGATGACGAGCGCTTCGCCGAGCAGGGCGCCGTTTTTGGTTCCGCCAATGTAAAATGCATCAACGAAGTGCGCCAAGTCGGACATGGTCATATCATTTTCCGGTGAGCAGAGAGCCGAACCCAACCGTGCGCCGTCAACATAGAGGTATAGGGTGTTCTTTTTACAGCAGCGGCTTATGGCCTCTAATTCCGCTTTGCTGTAAATGGAACCGATTTCTGTGGGGTTAGAGATGAAGACCAATTTTGGCTTTACCATATGCTCATCGGTATGGGCGGTAAGAACGGCTTCAATCTGAGGAACGGTCAGTTTTCCGTCGTTTACTTCGACGGCTATAATTTTATGGCCGGTGGCTTCAATCGCGCCGGTTTCATGAACCAGGATGTGGCCGGTATTGGGGGCGATGATGGCTTCATGGGGACGTAAAAAAGCAGAAAGGGCAACCAGGTTTGTCTGTGTGCCTCCAGACAAGAAATGAATGTCAACATCAGATCGATTCAATAATTGTTTTATTCGTTCCGCGGCTTCCCTGCAATAGGGATCGTCGCCATAGCCTTCTGTTTGTTCAAGGTTGCAGCGGATTAGGGAATCTAATATTTGGGGGTGAGCTCCCTCGCTATAGTCATTTTTAAAACTATACATTGATATGAGCCTCCTTATAGGCGTTTGCTATTTGTTTTCTGGATTGTCCTGCTATGAAATTCGCGCTGTGTTGCAAAATAACAGAACGATATGCTTTAACGATATCCCGCATAGGCAAGGTTGTCAATACGCCATAAGGAGGCGATGGCCGGTCATGTTAGGATGATGTCAAAAAATTAACACGGTTTATCAAAAGGATGCAGGATTTAAAAAATTACTGGTCAAACTAATGAAGTATCGTAAATTGGTTACTGGGTAACTGCTTCGGAGAAAGATAAAACAAAAGGAGAAACCCGATGGAACGTGAGCAAAAGCCGTTGACGCATGATTGGCGGGAAAAATTGTTTATCATCATCTTCCAGGCGGATACGGCCAAAGGAAAAGCCTTTGATGTCGTCATCCTTTGGCTGATCGTGTTAAGCGTGCTGGCCGTAATTGGTGAAAGTGTTCCGGATATTGAGGGGAATTATTCAAATGGCTTGCGGATGCTTGAATGGGGCTTTACGATTATCTTTACCGTTGAATATTTTTTGCGTATTTTATGTGTGCGGAACAGGTGGCGTTATATTAGCAGCGCATTAGGGATAATTGATTTGCTGACCATATTGCCGACTTATTTGGGAGTGCTTTTTCCCGGCATGCAATATTTTCTGGTTACTCGTGTTCTGCGTCTGCTGCGGGTTTTTCGGATTTTAAAGTTAGGCAGATATGTTGGGGAGTCGCATTTGTTAATACGAGCTCTGCAGGCGAGCCGGTTTAAGATTACGGTTTTCTTGAGTACTGTTTTGACCCTGGTTGTTATCATCGGGACGCTGATGTACGTCATTGAGGGGGCGGACAGCGGCTTTACCAGTATTCCCGTCGGCATGTACTGGGCCATTGTAACACTTACTACTGTGGGATTTGGCGATATTACGCCTGTCACTTTCGCGGGCAGAACTCTCGCTGCGGTCGTCATGATTCTCGGCTATGGGATTATTGCTGTGCCTACCGGTATTGTGACGGTTGAATTGGCCCACCAGTCAAAACAGCAGAGACAGGAGTTTGTATGTACAGGCTGTGGCGCAGGCGGACATGATGGTGATGCGGGATTTTGCAAATATTGCGGTGAGAAACTGGTTTAGGATTGAACCCAGATAAATATCATTCATTCATGCCGAAGCGGTTTATGCAATACATAAGAAGAATGATTGCTGTGATGCTTCCCCCAATGACAGGAGCAGTTTGGAGGGTTTGTGGCACCGCTTCGTACAGGCCAAGCAAACCAAATGTAATAAAGATAATCGCAGCGGTCCATTTTACCATGCGCTCCGGTATTTTTTTACCCAGGACAATACCGATGATAATGCCGATTGCGTCCGCGATGATCATTCCGGAGGTCGTTCCCATCCATACCGGGACGATCTCATTGAATTGTGCTGCCAATGCGATCGTTGCGAATTGGGTTTTGTCACCCATTTCGGCAAAAAAGAAAGCGATTGCAACCGTCCAGAAAGGGCTATATCGATTGCGTTGTTCTTCGCCATCCAGTTTATCGCCGCGGATGGTCCAAAGTCCGAACAGGATGAAGGAAGCGGCAGCAGCGATTTGAACATAATGCATCGGCACGAAGTGGGTGATATATGTGCCGACGACCACTGCAAAAAGATGGTTTAGGAGCGTAGCGGCAAGAACGCCCCACATAACCGTTTGCCAGCGGTATTTCATGGCAAAGGCCATGGCCAGTAATTGGGTTTTGTCACCCATTTCTGCTAGTACTACGAACAATAAAGAAGTTAAAAACGCGGTCATTGCTTATCCTCCTAATAATTCATTTGGCCTGAAAAAAAGACCTTTAGTACGGCAAAAGCCATACTAAAGGTCTCGCTAATTGACACTCGGCCAACAACAGAGCCAGCCAGATGGAATTTCCATCAGTATGTTGACTCTGTTCTCTGAGCTACTCCCCTTTAGGAAGTATTCTATTATTCATCTATTGTAAAGGAATAGGGCGGAGGAGTCAACCCATTGGAGGCTGAATGAGGTCTTTGATGACTTCGCCGGCAATAATGAGTCCGGCGACAGACGGAACAAAGGAAATACTGCCGGGAATTTGGTTGCGGACCGTGCATTTACGAGTCGTTCCAGTCGGGCATACGCAGTGGGTGGCGCAACTTGCTTCTTCCGATTCCTGCGGTTTTAAGGGAGTTTCCTTGGAATAAACTACTTTCAAGGAGGTAATCCCGCGCGCGCGCAGTTCTCTTCGCATTACTTTTGCTAATGGGCATACAGAGGTTTTGGCTATGTCGGACACTTCGAATTTGGTCGGGTCTAATTTGTTTCCGGCGCCCATACAACTGATGACGGGAATGTTGCGGATTTTTGCCTGCATTATCAAGTCGATTTTTGCCGTTACCGTATCGACAGCATCCACAATATAGTCATAATCGTCGGCGATCAGGCCTTGCGCCGTTTCCGGCATGTAGAACTGTTGGAATATTGTAACTTCAGCTTTGGGGTTGATTTCTAAAATACGTTCTTTCATGACGTCTACTTTCGGTCTGCCAATCGTTTTCTGCGTAGCATGCAATTGCCGGTTCAGATTGGTCAGGCAAATGCAATCGTCGTCGACAAGAACGAATTTGCCGACGCCGGCGCGGACTAATCCTTCCACGGTGAACGATCCGACACCGCCAATGCCGAACACAGCCACCTTGCTGCTCTTTAATTTTTCTAACGCCTGTTGTCCGATAAGCATTTCTGTCCGCGAGAATGAGTGTAGCATTTTGTCATCCTTCCATGCTGATTTTTATTTATTGCTAAACTTTTGCGTAAGCCGGTTTTATCTAATTATATCATAAATGAACAGCTGGGTCGGAGAATAACGGCACCAAGGTGTTCCCTTTTTAGGTTGCAAGCAGGATTTTTTCTGTTCGAGTCAAATATGAAGAATGTTAACGGTTATCATAAATGTCGTATTGAAAGGCGCTTGGGTGAGTAGTGATGTGATTATAGCAGCCAACAGCACGGTTGCTGGACTGTTTGCCGAGCCGGAAACCGCTATTGACGGAAGCCCGGCTAAAATTATTAAAAGAGGCGTCAAATGGGAAACTTGAAAAGCTGAATGGAGGAAATAGGATGATTACGAACTTCGAAGAAATTGTAAAATGCGCACAGGCAAAAGGACCGAAAACCATAGCCGTCGCTGTTGCGCAAGACCTGGATGTTTTATTGGCGGTGAAAAATGCCAGTGATTTAGGCATCGCCACCGCGATTTTGGTTGGCGACGAGGCGGAAATCCGAAAAATCGCCCAGGACAACCAGATCAGTTTGGAGGGCTTTACGATAGTCAACCAAACCGACAAAGTGGAGGCTTGCAGAACCGCGGTACAGCTGGTTTCAAGCGGCAAAGCGCAAGTATTGATGAAAGGGATCATCGATACGGCGATTATCTTAAAGGCTGTGTTGGATAAAGAAATTGGCCTGCGGACTGACAATGTCCTGTCCCATGTGGCCGTGGCGGATGTTGATGGTTATGACCGGTTGTTCTATATTACTGATGCGGCAATGAACATTGCTCCGGATGCAGCCACGAAAAAACAAATTGTGGAAAATGGGATACAGGTCGCGAACGCATTGGGAAATGATTGTCCCAAGGTGGCTTGTGTCTGTGCCGTAGAGAAAGTGAATCCTAAGATGCAGGCGACCCTGGATGCTGCGGAACTTGTGAAAATGAACGAAATCGGCGAATTAACAGGCTGTATCGTGGCAGGCCCTTTTGCGCTGGATAATGCAGTGTCTGCGGAAGCTGCCAAACATAAAGGAATTTCGGATCCTGTAGCCGGCCACGCGGATATCTTGCTGATGCCGTTTATTGAAGCGGGGAATATGCTGTACAAGTCGATTGTTTTCTTTGCCCGCGGAAAGATCGCCGGCATTGTTGTTGGCGCAAAAGCACCGATCGTACTGACGTCCAGGGCCGATTCAGATATTGCAAAACTGAATTCCATTGCGATCGGCGTTTTGATGGCAAGCAATTATGCCGAGAAGCTCGGCGCATAATAGTTGGATAAACTGAATACCATTTATTGTCTGCGGTCTGAGATTTGCGCATAAGTAATGAATAACAAGCGGGTGCAGGAAAAGCAAGCATGGACCAATTCTGCACATGGGTGCCGGATATTTTGTTAAAAAATGCACGAAGAAACTTGTGAAACAAATTGACGTTGATGATAACTAAGGGTAAAATAAGGATAAATAAATAATTGTCCTGACCGGCAGGGTACGCCTTTCCGGGAGGGAGGTTTGGGACTACCTGCGGAAAAGAGTTTTCTCTGATCTTAGGGGCAGACAGTGTACCTGTTTTTGCCGATAAAACCTTCCATGACGGAAGGTTTTTCTTTTTTGCGCGGACAAAGTTGCAACCACAGGAAAGGGGCACAACAATGTATAATTGCAAATCAAAAATTGCCACCGAATTTATTGACGACCAGGAAATTTTGGACACACTGGAATATGCCCGGAACAACAAAAGCAACCGGGAACTTGTTAACAGCATTTTGGAACGGGCAAAAGATTGTAAAGGATTGACCCACCGTGAGGCGGCAGTTCTTCTGGAATGTGATTTGGAAGACGAGAATAAAAAAATGATGTCTTTGGCCAAAGAAATCAAACAAAAATTGTATGGGAACCGCATCGTAATGTTTGCGCCTTTATACCTCTCCAATTATTGCGTAAACGGCTGTGTATACTGTCCTTACCATCATAAGAACAAGACGATTTCCCGCAAAAAACTTTCCCAGGAAGATATTGCGCGCGAGGTCATAGCGTTGCAGGATATGGGGCATAAACGGCTGGCCTTGGAAACGGGGGAAGACCCTGTTAACAATCCGATCGAATACGTATTGGACAGCATTAAGACCATTTACAGCATCAAACATAAGAATGGGGCGATCCGGCGTGTGAATGTCAATATTGCTGCAACAACGGTGGAAAACTACCGCAAACTAAAGGACGCGGGGATCGGCACCTATATTCTTTTTCAAGAGACTTATCATAAAAAATCGTACGAAGAACTGCATCCGACGGGACCCAAAAGCGACTACGCCTACCATACCGAAGCGATGGACCGCGCGATGGAAGGCGGGATCGATGATGTTGGCTTGGGTGTTTTGTTCGGCTTGAATATGTACCGCTATGATTTTGTCGGTTTGCTCATGCATGCCGAACATTTGGAGGCGGCCATGGGAGTCGGGCCGCACACTATCAGCGTACCGCGGATCCGCCCGGCCGATGATATCAACCCGGAAGATTTTAGTGATGCTATTTCTGATGAAATATTTGCGAAAATCGTCACGGTGCTTCGCATTGCGGTTCCCTATACCGGGATGATCGTTTCGACCCGTGAATCGCAGAAGACGCGTGAACGTGTGCTGCAATTAGGGATAAGCCAAATCAGCGGCGGCTCCAGGACCAGCGTCGGCGGGTATGTGGAACCGGAACCGGAAGAAGATAATTCGGCGCAGTTTGATGTAAACGATACGCGGACTCTTGACGAAATTGTGAATTGGCTGTTGACTTTAGGCTATATTCCGAGTTTCTGCACTGCCTGCTATCGGGAAGGGCGGACAGGAGACCGGTTTATGAGCCTTGTAAAATCCGGTCAAATTGCGAACTGCTGCCAGCCCAATGCGCTGATGACGCTCAAAGAATATTTGGAAGACTACGCTTCGGCTGACACCAAAGCAAAAGGCGAAGTGGTGATTGCCAACGAAATCCCCCGCATTACCAATGACAAAGTTCGGGCAATTGCTATTGATCATTTGACGGAACTTACGGACGGAAAACGCGATTTCCGTTTCTAACGGGTAACAAGTAAACGGCGCAATCTGTTCTTATTGACAATTGATAGATTGCGGCAAAAATATCGTAACAGTATGCAAAACTGACATCTCGGCGCTAAGGTGTCAGTTTTTTTGTGTGCAAAATTGTTGGGGGCAGCCATTCGGGCTGTCTGATGCCAACCTCGTCCTTTTCCAGAACAGAAAAAAGGATTTTTTGTTAATTCAGCCGAATGAATTTTAAAAACCGTTAATAAAAATACAATAGTTACGAGGAGTGGAGATAGATGAAAAAATCCTTATTTGATCAGACCCAAATTGGCGGTATGAAACTGAAAAACCGTTTTTTCCGTTCGGCGACTTATGACGGGGTTGCCGGCGAAGGCGGACATTGGACGGAACCACTGTTTGAAGTGTATGAAAACCTGGCGAAGGGCGGAGTCGGGACCATCATCACCGGCCTTACGGCGGTGGATGGTTCGGAACAGCTAATGCCCGGACAGGCGGGTCTATACGATGATTCGTTTATTAGCGAATATCACCAGCTTGTTGAACGGGTTCATGCCCATGGAGCCAACATCGTGGTGCAATTGGCGTGTTTGGGGTCGCAGTCTTTTTATAAGAAAGGCAGCGGCAAGACGCTATGGGGGCCCAGCGCGGTGGAGGATTTGGCTTACAAAGTAACGCCAAACGAAATGACAAAACAGGACATTTTGTTTGTTCAGGATGCGTTTGCTGCTGCGGCGCTTAGAGCGAAGCAGGCTGGCGTTGATGGTGTCCAGCTGCATGCGGCGCACGGATATTTGTTAAGTAAATTCCTGACGCCGTACTATAACCGCCGCAATGATGAATACGGCGGCAGCATTGAAAACCGGGCCAGGATGACATTAGAAACCTATCAGGCAGTGCGGGAGAAGGTTGGTCCTGGGTATCCGATACTGGTAAAAATCAACAGCGAAGATTATATGGAACAGGGCATGACGTTTGCCGAGTGCCGGTATGTTTGCCAACAGTTGGCGGAATTGGGGATCAATGCGGTTGAGGTCAGCGGCGGCAGCAGTTCATCGCGTTCCAACGAAGGGTCGGCGCGGAAAATTTCGCCGGAACAAGAATCATACTATAAGGGATATGCAGCTGAAGTAGCGAAAGAAATCGGTGTTCCGGTTATTTCGGTAGGCG
>CAYUNV010000070.1:0-10754 GCA_964446265.1 uncultured Negativicutes bacterium
AGCAATATTTCTTTGTAAAATAAATGATGGGCATAATTCGTATAGTGCAAAATAAGCGTGATTACCGGTATGATAAACAAACCGGTAACCAATGAGCGGTTCAACAACTTATCTGCGCCAATATATTCCAAGACAAGAAGCAACCACAACGCCGGGAAAAATGAAACGCCAAGATATTCAACCCTGAGCCAAAAAACAACACCTTCCAACGTCGAACTGGTAATTTCGAAAGCGTAACCGAGTGAGTAAAGGGTGAGCGACAAGACAATTCCAATATACGGAATTGCGCCAATCTTACTGCGCCGCTGATGATAGGCATAAACAGCCAAAAAAGCATTCGCCACACTGGCAATAAGCAAAACACTGATCCATAGTGTACTCTGCGTAATCACAACCCAAGTCCCTTCTAACTCATTCCTTGCGCTATATGTATCATTCTGCGCTACAAAGTAAAATGCATGTCAAATTACACTATTCTACAATCAAGATAATAACCCTTTAACCCTTTTCTATTCTCTATGTTTTCGATCCTTAGTTACTATTGCTATTCCTTTTAAGTTCATTCCCTATCTATTTTCAACCTGCAATCAATTTCCAACCGTCATAAAAAAGAACAACAGCAAAAACAAGCAACAACAAACCTAATACTTTCATTAAGTAAATATAGGTTTTTCCCTGTAAAAAATTACGGGAACGATTAACAACAACCGCTATTATAATTTTCGCCCCAATAAGAGAAACATAAAAGCTGCCGACAAAACAAAGCGAATAAAAAAGCCCTTGCATATAGGCATCTAAGATCATTGGACTCCCTACCGTGATCCAAAACAAATAAGGATGCGGGCTCAGCGCGTTGACAACGGCTCCCTTGGCGAAGGAATTGCTGTTTTCTTGTTCAATTGACCCGCAGTTCACTTGGTTAATCTTCATATTTTCATACGCCAGGTAAGTTAATAACAATCCACCGGCAATCGAAATGAAGCCCAACACAGCTTTATATTCATAAATACGGGCCAAAAAAAATGTCGACAGGATAATAATCGGCAAATCCGTAATAATGGGTGAAAAAGCGGTTTTAACGCCTTCTTTGACACCATATTTCATGGTTTGTGAAATAACCATCGCAAACAGCGGTCCCGGGGCAAAGCCCGATGATAAACCGAGCGAAACCCCCACTAGCAAATACCCAAACATAAACATAGCACCTTTCGATAGTTTTTCAAAAAACTACTCATATAAGATTGCAAAATTGTTCTACAAGGGCCGGATCAAATTGTGTTCCGGCGCAGCGCTTTAATTCAGCAATTGCCATCTCTCGGCTCATAGCCTTACGATAAGGCCGGTCGCTGGTCATCGCATCATAAGCATCAACAATGGCAAGAATGCGGCATTCAACCGGAATTTTTTCTCCGACCAATTTTAAGGGGTAACCGCCGCCATTCCACCATTCTTGATGTTTTAGAATCCAATCGGCGATTGGCAGCAAATCGGCAGATGCAATCGCAATCCTATAGCCAATATCACAATGCCGTTGCATTTCAACAGTCTCTTCCAGAGTAAGCGGGCCTTGTTTTAACAAAATACGATCCGGCACTCCGACTTTACCAATATCATGAAATTGCGCTAATAAACGAAGGTCTACCAATTTAGCTTCCGATAAGCCCACAGCCTTACCAAGAGCAGTAACCATGTCCTGCATCCGACTGGCATGCCCTTCCGTAATAAAATCCCGTGCTTCCAGTAGCTTCATGGTTGTCTGCACAAGAGCACTGCGTACGCTTTGGCTTTGATACAATTTCTCCCGATACATATTGTTGTCAGCCTCTTTATAGAGATCATTGATCGGTACCCCAAAATCTGCTGCAGTCGAATATCCAACCGACATGCTCATAGGAACTTGCGGCTTGTTATTGTTATAACTGTTTATACAGCACAAAATCGCTCCCTTAGCCTTTTTAAGCATCGAATCATCTCCATCAGGAACGATGACGGCAAATTCGTCACCGCCGATCCTTGCCACAATATCATCAGCGTTGAAACAAGCACGCAAGATTTTTGCCGCTTCGATCAAAAGTTGATCACCAGAATCATGCCCTAATGTATCATTTACCATTTTCAAGCCATCTAAATCGCAGATTAAGAGACCAACCCGACTGATGTTCTTTTCAAAATGCCGGACTTTCAATTCAAAATAGGCCCGATTATACAATCCAGTCAACGAATCATGAAAACCGATATATTGTAAGCGTTCCTCAGCTTCCCTCGCCCGCAACAAAAACCACACCAGAGCACCGCACGAAATCGCAAGTATGCAACCAATAATGGAAATCCAACAAGACAGCCAGGTTGACGTGCCCCATCCCTCCAGCGGAACTGCGGCCAACTGCCAGTAGCCGCCTGGGATCTTCACATTGACAATGACCGGATCTTGTTGAAAAACCTGCTCATCACCCCAAAAATACGCGCCCTGATCGCCAAGCCCGTTCTGTCCTCGAATAGCCAATCTCAACGCAGGATAATCAAACAGACCCGCCTCGCGAAATAAATCGTCGGACATCAACACCAGACTGGATTGGCCCCAGTACACCGGTTTCGTTCCTCCTGTCGGCAGCCAATAAATAGGGCTGCGATTAATAATCCCTTTCCCGCCTTGTACCAAATCCATCGGCCCTGCCAAAACACTTTGTCCCGTTTCCTTTACTCGCAGCACTGCATCTTTCTGTGCGGGAAGTTCCATCAAATTGGTGCCTAACGCTTTTTCATTTCCCGTAAGTGGATAAACATGAGTAATTACGTTCTCCTGAATTAACGTAATGTTTCTTATTCCTAATAGTTTTGGCATAAATTGTTTTGCAAAATTATCCACTTGTTGTTGAGTAATCTGGTGGTCAGGATCAATCGCCAGATGTGTCAGAACAAACGCCATGATTCCTTTCTCGAGAAACAATCTGGAATTCAAACCGCCTTCCAGTTTAGCAGTAACCGTACTCAATGTGCTCTGCACTTCCGCACGATGCCGTTCCTGCTGCTCGACCTGGACTGCATTAACAACAAGATATACTCCGGAAAGTATGAATATACAGGTCAAAAACGCGAGTGCTGCTGTTCGTTTTTTCATCTTCTACTCTCCAATGAATAATTTTTTTGTATCCCGCTGATGCCACGACTGTTCTCTAAACTCATTTACCTTGTTTCAATTGTTTACTTCGCAATTGCCCGCAGGCAGCCTCAATATCCCCGCCGTGTTCAAGGCGAATGCCGCAACGAATGCCTTGTTTTTTCAACACATCGTAAAATAATAACATCGTTTCTTTTGCGCTCCGTTGAAAATGGGCATGCTCTTCTACCGGATTATACGGAATCAAATTCACATTGACCCGCTGCCGCCGGTCGCCGATTAACTCCGCAAGCTGTAGGGCATGCTCCTTCTGGTCATTAATATTTTTCAGCAAAATATATTCCAATGTAATCTTTCTGTTCGTGTTTGCAAGATAATAGTCGACGGAATGCATTAGCGTTTCGATGGGAAAAGCACGGTTTATTTTCATCAGTTGCGTACGCTGTTCATCGTTAGGCGCATGCAGCGAGATTGCTAGGTTCACGCTGAGGCCCGTGTCAACAAACTCAACAATTTTATCAGCCAGACCGCTGGTTGATACCGTGATATGCCGAGGTCCGATCGCCAGACCTTTATGATCCTGAATAATCTGTAAAAAAACAGTCAAATTTTTAAAATTATCCAGTGGTTCACCAATTCCCATCACGACAATGTGGCTTACCAGTTCACCCTGCTGCCTCTCATCCAGATAATGCTGGACTTTCATAATTTGTTCCACAATTTCCGCACTGGATAAATCACGTTCTTTCATCAACAATCCACTGGCGCAAAAACTGCAGCCCATATTACAACCGACTTGTGTGGTAACGCAAACCGACAGGCCAAATTTATGCTTCATCAATACGGTTTCTATTAAATGATTATCGGCTAGTTTAAACAAAAACTTAATCGTTCCGTCCGTTGCTTCTTGCCGGCAGTGTTCCTGCAACGTTTGAATGACAAAATACTCCTGCAACACCTCAATACAATCGCTGTTTACATCGTCCATCGCAGGAAAATCCGTTGCCCGCTTTCGGTATAGCCAATCCCATACCTGCAGCGCCCGCGATTTTTTATGACCATTCTCTGCCATCCACGCAATCAGTTGGCCTAAAGTTAATCCATAAATAGATGGTTTCATCGTTATCGTCTTCTTACCCTTTCCGCGCTCTTTCTTCGTTAAAGTATATCACGAATTTATTGTTTATTATAGTTTCATCAAAACCACGGGCAAAATCAAAGGCTATGGAATGTTTATACATTCCATAGCCTTTGATTGGCTGATTATTCAACAATCGCTCCCGTATTTGCTGATGTAACCGATTTGGCATAACGGACCAAATAGCCTTTCGTGATCTTAGGGGGCGGCTGCACCCAGGCAGCTTCCCTGCTGGCCATCTCCGCCTCACTGACATTCAGCGTAACCTTCCGGTTTGGAATATCGATGGTAATCGTGTCGCCTTCCCGGATCAAGGCAATCGGTCCGCCGGCTGCAGCCTCCGGAGAAACGTGGCCCACGCAAGCGCCTCTTGTCGCGCCGCTGAAGCGCCCGTCGGTGAGCAGAGCGACCTTAAGGCCCATGCCGGCAATCACGGCCGTAGGATTTAACATCTCCTGCATCCCCGGGCCGCCTTTTGGCCCTTCATAACGGATAACAACAACTTCTCCGTCTTTGATTTTTTTAGCCAACAACGCCTGGATTGCCGTTTCTTCCGAATCAAACACTCGAGCCGGCCCTTCAAAAAACAACATATCCTCCGCTACGGCGCTTTCCTTCACGACGGCTCCGTCGGGAGCAATATTGCCGGACAAGATCGCAATGCCGCCGGTGGAACGATACGGAGCATCCACGCTGTGGATCACCTCCGGCCGCTCAACAACTGCATCCCGGATCCGGTCGGCTATCGTTCCGGTTACCGTCTTGGCATCGGTATGGATCACGCCAAGTTTGCTCAATTCCTTCATCACCGCCGGAATACCCCCGGCTTCGTTCAAATCTTGCATATAGTGTGTTCCGCCCGGACTCAGTTTGGTGAGATACGGTGTTTTTTCACTCATCTGTTCGAACATATCCAATGACAGTTTGATCCCCGCTTCATGAGCAATCGCCGGCAAATGCAAGACCGTATTCGTAGATCCTCCGATCGCCATATCCACTGCGATCGCATTTTCAAATGCTTTTGTAGTCATAATATCCAGCGGTTTAATATCGTTGCGCACCAAATCCAGAATAGCTGTGCCGGCTCGTTTCGCCAAAATTTTCCGGTCGCCGAAGACTGCCGGAATTGTCCCATTGCCCGGCAATGCCATCCCCATGACTTCGGTCAGGCAATTCATGGTATTCGCGGTGAACAGACCTGCACACGATCCGCAAGTAGGACAGCCTGCTTTTTCTAATCCGGCAAATTCTTCTGCGGTGATATGTCCGCCTTCATACCGACCGGCCCCTTCCAACACGGTAATAATATCAATATTCCGGCCCTTGTAACGACCTGCCAACATCGGCCCGCCGCTGATAAAGATGCTGGGAATATTCAAGCGGGCAGCCGCCATCAGCATTCCGGGAACAATCTTGTCGCAATTCGGAATAAAAACCAACCCATCAAAACTGTACGCCATGACTACTGCTTCACAAGAATCAGCAATCAATTCCCTGCTGGCCAGAGAATACTTCATTCCCACATGGCCCATGGCAAAACAATCGCCAATCCCTATCGACGGGAATTCCATAGGCGTGCCGCCGGCAGCGGTCACGCCGCTTTTTACCGCATCAGCAATTTCCCGCAGATGGCTGTGCCCGGGAATAATCTCATTGAAAGAGTTCACAATCCCGATCAACGGTTTTTCCAATTCCTCCGGAGCATATCCCATGCTATAACATGCCGATCTTGTTGATGCTCGCGTCGAACCTTTTAATACAACATCGCTCCTCATTCTTTCACCCTTCCGACTAATATCGCTGCTCCGTGCCCGCCAGTTAAACCATATAGCCGTCACTATCAAATTTGATATCGTAAGGGTCACTAATAATTTCTATATCGTTTCTGGCCCGGCACTCCTCATACAAGCTCTCCGAAACTTCAATTTCTTCCATGCATAAGGTATTCTTGATCCGCACAACCTTAACCTTAGCAAAGTCGATGTTGGTGCAGGTCCGGATAGCAACCAAAAGAGCCTCGCGGTCATTGTTCATATAAATCGGGATTCGTCCGCCATTCAGCATCGTCGCTGTAACAACATTGGTCCAAGTAGCATCAAAATCCACCGACCTTACACACCGCAACGTCGTAACATCAGCCATAGCTAAGCCACAGCCGTTATGGTGGCTTTCTTCCGAAATGCTGCGGATAAACATTTTTTTCAAATCCAACACACTCTCGAAACCGCCGGAGTTGCTCCGCCCGGTTATATTCGGGTCATGCCCGTTTCCGCTGATGTTTTTGCCGATTTCGTCAATGATGAGGACATCAATTTGCGGGATTTTGAATTTCGCGACCTTGGCTTTCGCGATTTCCAACAGCGCAGCATCCCGCTCCATGATATGCTCTTTTTCCATAACTTCCAGTTCGCTGATTTCATCGTACGCATTTTGGACAATACCGACCCCGAAGGCTACCGGCGCATTCTTCAAAAACACTTCACAGACTTTCGGGATACGGTCGGCAAAAGTAGGAAACCCTTTCATATGGAACATCGAGGCTCCTTTGTGCTTGGCAAGGCCGATCGCCATCATTTTCGCCATCCCGCTCTCATGCTTGCCCCGGAAATCCGTGTGCGGCTTGACCTTATTCAACACAACAATCCCATCCGATTCATAGGCAAACTTGTCACAGTACACCGGGGTTCCATCATCCAACTCGCCGATCTGCACCGTTTCCATAGACGATAAAATAGGCGCGCCTACGCTCTCTTCCGTAATATGATAACCGGCAATCAATTCTTTCTGCCCTTCCGCGGTAGCACCGCCATGGCTGCCCATGGCCGGAATAACGAACGGCTTTGCCCCCCATGCCTTCAGTTGGCCGACAACCGTTTTTACAATGCTGTCCAAATGAGGAATGCCGCGGCTTCCAACAGTAATGCAAATCCTTTTGTCCTTGTACGCTTCCTTGTTCTGAATATTTTCCTGCATTTCTTTGACGGTCCAGGCAGACAAATCTTCAATTTTATTGGCATCATAAATTTGCTTTATTTTCATCATTTTCGGAAAGCGAATATTTTCCGCTCCCTCGATTACCACATGTACTTCTGGAAAATCAATAAAATTCATCTTGGTTCCCCCCTCAATAAATTCCCATTTTTTTGGTTTCTCGTTCGTGCCCAGTTAACTATAATTGTACACGCTCCTGCCAGCCATTTCAACAAAGTCCATACTTCAGTTGCACTACAGCGCCTTCTGTTCTCTTTGCGCGCCCGTCTTCAAAACCAGCGGAACATCCGGTTTCACAAAGATCCAGGCAATAATCCCTAAAACTGCAGACGCAGCTGTCAACAAAATCGCTGCCTGCCAACCGAAGTGTGTGGCGATCCAAGCCGTTACCATAGGAGCGAGAACCCCGCCAATATTGCCCCAGAAATTCATCCATCCGGACACGGATCCGGTAAACCGGCCGCCAATATCGGTTGCCGCCGCCCAAGAAGCACTAAAGGTAAAACCTAACGACCCCAGCGAAAGCGTCAGCCACAATACATTCATCCACGGTGTTGTCGCTACTGCGCCCAAATACAGAAAAACCGAACAACAAATCAACCCGACTGCGCCAAATACCGTCCGCGCTTTATGTTTGGAAAGGCCCATTGAGATCAATTTATCGCTGAGAAATCCGGTTGTTATTACTACGGCACACAGCGCCGCCCAGGGAAAAGCTGCCGCAAAGCCCATTTTCTGCAGAGAAAAGCCTTGCGCTTCCATTAAGTACATCGGCAGCCAAGCCAAAAATACAAACATGATATAGTCGGTAATGAAGTATTGCAGCCCAATGGCCCAAAATTGGGAAGACGCCATAAAGCTCTTCCAAGGCGCCATTTCTTTTTTCTCTTCCACTATTTCCATGCCAGCTTCAATGTGGTCTATTTCCGCCTGGTTTACGAATGGGCTTTGACGCGGAGAATCTTTAACCAGATAGTACCAACCAAGGGCAAGCACCGCTCCGGCAACACCGAAACTGATAAATACCGCCCGCCAGCCAAATGCCATCATAATCGCCACTACGATCGCTGGACCAAACACCGGACCAATAAAGGCGCCGCCCAATGCAGTCGAGTACGCTGTAGCTTTTTCCGCCTTACTGAACCAACGGTATACTGCGGTATTTAAGGTAGGTGGAATGGGTCCTTCGCCCATACCAAACAAAAAACGAATCGCCGCAAAACTCATAAGACTGTTGGCGACAGCGGTTAGGCCGGTAAAAAATGACCACCACAGAACGCCTAAGCTAATAACTTTGCGCGGGCCAAAATATTCCCCTAATATGCCCCCCGGAATTTGCATCAAAGCATAGCCGAGAAAAAACATGGTTTGCAGAAAACCCATATCCATCTTCGTAAAAGAATACTCATTCATAATAAAAGGAGTAGCAACCGATAAGTTCACCCTATCCATGTACGATAGGAAGTTTATCAAAAACATCATGACAACGATTACCCAACGAAATTTTGTCGCTTTATTCATTGTATCACTCCTCGATTTTTCTCTAATACAACAGTATCCTCGCTAAAATCCATTTTCCCAGCCGATTAGAAATTTCTGAACTATTAATCCCCCTTTCTTGTTAATCTTCCTACGCTCCCTTCTTCTTAGCATAAAAACAACCGGCCGTCATTAATTTTTTATTGCGTTTCGCATTGCGATACATCGTTCTGTAAAACAGGAAATATATAATACCTTCTGTTTTTCCATTGAAAAATCCTTTAAAGATTTAATTTATTTATAATATTGTGAATTTATTAACTATGCAATCTTGCCACCATGCCCGCCGCTCTGTCAATATCGATAGAGATCATTAAACACCATTGGTCAAGTTGTCTTCTTATCTTATTCATGGTATAATGCAAAAAATATTATCCACCTTGCCGAAAGGGTGAAATGCATGTTAGGAATCCAGCACTTTGAAATCTTCCTTATCGCCGGCATCATCTTAAATTTAACACCCGGCTCCGATACGCTTTATATCTTAAGCCGCAGTATCTCGCAAGGAAAACGGGCGGGAGTTTATTCGGTTCTGGGAATCAGTTCCGGAGTGGCCGTCCATACCCTATTGGCGGCGCTGGGGCTATCACTCATCCTCTCCACCTCCGCCGTCGCGTTTATGGCCGTCAAGCTCATCGGAGCCGTGTACCTTGGCTATCTGGGCTTAACCACTTTGCTCGCAAAAGAAAATCAACTGCTTTCCCTGTCCGGCAATGTGATGACCGCTAAAGAAATCTATTTTCAGGGATTATTGACAAATGTCCTGAACCCAAAAGTCGCTCTATTCTTTCTCTCCTTTTTGCCCCAGTTTATTTCTCCGGCCAATTCTTATGGTTTGCTCCCTTTTATTTGTCTGGGCATGACTTTTTTGACGACCGGAACCATCTGGTGCTTCCTGCTGGTTTTCTTCTCGGCACGGATGACTAAATTTCTGCGGGAAAACCGCACAGCCTCCGCTATGACCAACAAACTATGCGGAATAATCTATCTCGGCCTTGGTGTAAAATTATTGCTGACGGAAAAATAATGGGTAGTCGGCGTTGGATAAAAATATCCCCTTAACCTATTGGCACGAATGGGTTAAGGGGATATTTTTATGTGAATTTTTCTATGACCGTTTGTCTAAACGGTTATTCCGCCAAGGTCAAAATCTCAAAAACATTGATTTCCGTATCAAAGTATAATAATTTATTGCGTAAGGGTTCGCCAATGCCGGTCAAAATTTTCACGACTTCCTGCACTTGCAGGGAAGCAGCTAAAGCCGGCGTACCAGCCGGGTTACCAAGCAGCACTTCGACCCCTTTATTGGACGCAGTCGGTTTTTTATAGATCCGCTCCAATCCTTGATCGCCCGGCATAATCGTCATAACCTGCCCGGTAAACCCAGCAATCGCAGCATATACCAAGGGAATACCATAGCAGCGCGCCGTCTGGTTTAACAGCAGCCGGGTAGAAACATTGTCCAAAGCATCCACGATAACATCGACGTCTTGTAGTAGCTTTTCCGCATTATCTGCTTGCAGCATATACGGAACCGGCTCCACCCGCACATCCCGATTAAGGAGCGCAACGCGGGAGGCTGCCGCATACGCTTTGTTTTCTCCTAGATTCTGTTCAGTCGACAGTACTTGACGGTTCAGATTATGGACAGCAAACGTATCTCCATCGATGACACGCAGACAGCCAATCCCTAAACGAGCCAGCAATTCAATGACGGTTCCGCCTAATCCCCCGGCTCCAACGATCGCTACTTTCGCCCTAAGAAGCCGAATTTGCCCGTCAATACCAATCGTCCCTTCATTCCGTCGATAGCGTTCCGGCATTTTGCCTGCCGCCAATAACTCTAACGATATTTCCTCTTTTCCCGGCATATCAGCCTCCCCCTACTGCCGGAAAAAAGCCAACCCGGTCGCCATCAGACAGCACACGGCTGAAATCACTGCTGGTTCCGTTAACCATAACCATATG
>CAYUNV010000070.1:10764-12083 GCA_964446265.1 uncultured Negativicutes bacterium
AATTTCCAGTTGCTCCACCAATTCAGCTATTGTAACTGACTCAGGTAAATCAAGCTTTAAAACGCCATGTGGCATTGACGGTTTGTATCGCCTAAGTGTAGCATACAACCGCACTTCGATAACCATACAACATCTCCCTTCCGAACTCCTCTATGTAAATATTTCGAGCAATAACCGGTCCGGTTTTACTCTGGGTCTTCTTTTTTGCCTTTTAAAATAAAATTATACTGGTTATCCTGGTTTTTTCCATAAAAACCCAAAGCCATACGGTACGGTCCAGGACAGCCCGGCGGAACAAAAGCCACACGGTCTCCTGGCTGGATTAAGCAATGCGGAGCTTGGGCGAAACCATTCACAAAAATGATTTCGATTTCGTCTGTCGGTATCTCGAGCTTTTCAGCCAACTCAATGCCGGTAATTGGCTTTTCCAGATCAATGATCAACGGAACAGGCCAGTGGCGTTTTTTAAACAGTTGATCCAATTGAAGAAAACCCCTGACTTCAATGGTTTTCTTATCTTGTCCTGCCATAATGAATCCTCCCGCAGAAATTTTCGTATTTCGTATATTGTTTTTTTCGCCAAACTGCTGCTATTTCCCCTTTTTTTAAACCAATCTGCGTATTTTTTCCGCTAATATTGAACGAAGCCGGGCTTCTGCCCGGCTTCAGGCGGTTGAAAAAGTTAACCTTTTTCAACCGCCTTCCTTTTTGTTTTTATAAAGATAAATTACGGTTAGAAATTATAGACCTCATCAATTTCTTCTGGTGTGAAATCCCATACGACATTGTGCGGAGCACACGGTTCATATTCAAAAAACTCAGGCAGACGATCATGTGCGTTCGTAAAGCCGGCCGCTGCATTGAAAGCGCGCTCTACTTTCAGAATGGATTTACCGAGAGCCGTCACATCATCTGCTGTCAGCGACAAGCCGTACCGTGCATTGATCATGTCAATCAGTGCGTTAAATCCTTCCGGAATGTCTAAAATTGCAAAGGCAATGAAGAGGCACATGCCCGTACTGTCAACCGCCGCGGTAGCAATCTGCAGATTGCGGGATAATTCGACCTGTCCTTCTTTCTTAAGCGGATCTACATATCCGCCGATTTTCAGTATATTGGTCGCAATCGCATAGCCGGAAGTGTGGTCTGCGCCCATCGGAGTCGTTGCATAAGTAAGACCAATCCCTTTGATTGCCCGTGGATCGTAGGCCGGGATCGCCTGATCTTTAACAACCGGAACCCGGAACATGCCGCAGAGCTTGCCGACGATTGCAGCCCCGCCGCCAAGAATCCGGCCCAGCGGAGTCGGCGTGGCAATT
>CAYUNV010000070.1:12093-12617 GCA_964446265.1 uncultured Negativicutes bacterium
CACGGCATCCAATGTCGCTTTTCCGTCGCCCCATGGAAGCAAGCCGCCGCCCATCGCTGTGGCGATCGCCACGGAAACTTCAATCGAATCGACGCCGACATCGTCCATCGCACGGTCAATGTATGCAATCTCATCCAAATCCTTGATGCAGGCGTCAGCACCTAATGCCCAAACCGTTTCATACTCAAAACCGCTCGTAATGTATTTTCCTTCTTTGTCCGGATACCATTGGGAACAACGCATAATACAGCCATGATGGCAACCGTGTGAAACTTTTCCTTCGCCGCCACGCTCTGTAATGGTAGCGTTCATTGTCTCGCCGCTGATTTTGTCATTCCAATCAATCCGACCTGCAGTAAAATTTTTCGCCGGCAGTCCGCCTGCTTCATTAATGATATTAACCAAGACATCGGTTCCATACGCAGCTAATCCTTGACCGGTTACCGGATGTTTCATTAAAGCTTGGGCGAACACCTTGGCTGCCGCCTTAAATTCTTCCGGTTTGGCCAGCGGAACGCTTGTCG
>CAYUNV010000070.1:12631-13838 GCA_964446265.1 uncultured Negativicutes bacterium
AGAACCCATGACAGCGCCTAGTCCACCGCGGCCGGCGCTGCGGATATTTCCTTCCGGATCTTTAAATGAGATATTTGCGGCAGGCAATCGGTATTCACCGGCCGGACCGGCCAATGCAATCCCGACTTTCTCTCCATATTTTGCATTCAAAACCTTAATCGCCTCATAGTTGCCGCAGCCGCCAAGAATTTCCGTCGGAGCCGGCTCAATGGTGGCACCGTTCATGTCGATTTTGATCACATAAAACTGGTCTTCCGCCGGCATTCCTTCGATAATAAAAGCTTTGATCCCCATTTTCGCCATTTTTTGCGAGAACGTTCCACCGGTATTGCTTTCCTTAATCCCGCCTGTTAAGGGACTTTTTCCGCCGACGGAAAGCCGGCCGGATTGCGCCGCCGTTGTGCCGCTGAGAAGTCCGGGAGCAAAAATCAATTTGTTGTTCTTCCCGAGAGCATGGCAAGTCGGTTTTACCTCGTCGGCAATAAAATTAGAAGTAAGTCCTCGACCTGCTAAGCCGGCGTACTTTTCCGGTACGTCAAGAGTTGCAACTTGCTTTGTTGTCATGTCAACGCGAATAAATTTGTCCACGAATACCCCTCCTACATTGATTTATTTGTTTGAGAAAATTATAAAACCCGGCTTGCGCCGTGCTTTATAAAAACAGCGCAAGCCGCTGGTCGCACTTATGTCATAGAAAGTATTTATACTTTCTATAGGACAGAAAAAAAGAGGTCCTAAAAATCAAACAGCATTTTTAGTACCTCTTCCTTCGCACATTGGCGGGCGCAACAATTGCTCATTGCACCGTAACGCTTGCTGCCTCCCAGAGGGACGGCAACAAATCGGAAGCGAGATATAGGTTTGCATCTCTGCTTTTTCCGCGTTGGATATGGATCCGCACAATTATTTTAACTATAATTATTATCTCATACACTTAATTTATTGTAAATATTTGATTTTAATACCGCAATTCCTGCAAGACACAATTTTTCTTAGCGGAGCGGGTCGGGAATTTTATTATTTTCCTTGGTATTTCTTGATAAATCCTTTGTAAGCATCCTCGGCTTTCTCTTTTGAGTATCCATATTTTTCCTGCAATACTCCTGTCAATTTTTCTACTTTTCCCTCGATTTTTACCAGGTCATCGTCAGTGAGCTTGCCCCACTGTTCTTTGATGCCCCCTTTGATTTCCTTCCATTTCCCTTTC
>CAYUNV010000071.1:0-13663 GCA_964446265.1 uncultured Negativicutes bacterium
CCTGGTGGAAATAACCGGCGGTGAGATCATTACCCAGGAGGTCATCGGGCCGCTGGGAACTCCTTTGCAAGCGCATTGGGGGATCTTAGGCGATAAGGAGACGGCTGTGATCGAGATGGCCGCCGCTTCCGGCTTGCCGTTGGTCCCGAAAGAGCGTCTTGATCCGCGCATCACGACGACGTATGGGACAGGACAGTTGATGCATGCGGCGTTAGACCGCGGCGTAAAAAAGATCATTATCGGCATTGGCGGCAGCGCGACGAATGACGGCGGTATGGGTATGGCCAAAGCGCTGGGAGCGCGTTTTTTCGACCGCAATGGCGGCGATTTGCCGGAAGGCGGCGCGGCTCTGAAAGATTTGGCCCGGGTGGATATATCGGGACTGGATCCGCGGTTGGCCGAAACTGAAATTTTGGTGGCGTGCGATGTGGATAATCCGCTGTGCGGTCCGCGGGGCGCTTCGGCGGTGTACGGCCCGCAAAAAGGCGCCACGCCGGAAATGATTGTCGAATTGGATGCTGCATTGGCTGTTTTTGCCGAGCGGGCAACCGAGGCAACCGGCAAAGACGCTGCTGAATTGCCGGGAGCCGGAGCAGCCGGCGGGTTGGGGGCCGGGTTGTTGTTTTTCTCAAACGCGCAATTGCGGCCGGGAGTCGAAATCGTGCTGGAAGCGGCCGGGTTTGCTGATATGGTGGCTAAAGCCGATATTGTCTTTACCGGGGAAGGACGGACTGATTTCCAAACTGCGTTTGGCAAGGCGCCGGTTGGGGTAGCGAAAGTGGCGAAACAATTTGATGTTCCGGTGGTGTGCTTATCCGGTGGTTTGGGGCAAGGGGCTGAACATGTTTTGACGGAAGGGATCGATGCGATTTTCAGCGTGGTTCCCCAACCGATGGCATTGGACGAATGTATGAAAGAGGGGCCGGTGTTGGTGACGAACGCCGCCGAACAAATTTGCCGGCTGTTGAAAATTGGGATGGTGTTGAAGCGATAAGCAAAGCGCTCCCATGAGGAATATTTGGCGTTAAATAGGGTGATGAAATGGAAAATTTTCGTTTGGTGATTATAACAGGCTTGTCCGGCGCAGGGAAGACCCAAGTTGCGCGGGCGATGGAAGACTTGGGCTATTTTTGTGTGGATAACTTGCCGCCAATGCTGATTCCCAAATTTGCCGAGATTTGTGCGCAATCGGGGGGACGTATCAGCAAAATCGCTTTAGTGGTGGATATCCGCGGCGGAGAGTTTTTCAACACCTTGATTCAGGTCCTGGAACAAATGGAAAAAGACGGATATTTGTACGAGGTGTTGTTTCTCGAAGCTTCGGATGAAACCTTGATCCGCCGCTACAAAGAAAGCCGGCGGCGGCATCCGCTCGCGCTGCATGGCCGGGTCAGCGAAGGAATTACCCGGGAACGGGAACGGTTGGAAATGATCCGCGGTCGGGCAACGCATATTATTGACACATCGGCGTTGTCTACGGCGGAATTGAAAAGTAAAATTGCCGATTTGTTCGCGGGCGAGCATGAGTATGAACGGATGAGCATTACGGTGTTATCGTTTGGTTTCAAATTCGGTATGCCGATCGATGCCGACATGGTGTTTGATGTGCGATTTTTGCCGAATCCGTTTTATGTCGATTCGCTGCGCTGCAAGAGCGGCCGTACGGCGGAGGTAGCGGAATACATCTGGAAGTGGCCGATTACAAAGCAATTTATGGAGAAGCTGGATGGCCTGATTGATTTTCTTGTGCCGAATTACATTAAGGAAGGGAAGAGCCAGCTTGTCATTGCAATAGGTTGTACTGGCGGCCTGCACCGTTCTGTTTTTATTGCCGATAAAATTTTTGAAAATTTGCGGAACAGGGGTTATAAAGTGAATGTAGAACATCGGGATATTCCGAAAAATACCCATGCGATTCAAGAGGCAAATAAGAATTGAAAGGTGTTGGCAAGAGGCTGGGGTGTATGACACATGCATTTTATTAAATGGCTGTATCCGGGTATGCGGTTTAAACGCTGGCTGTCGTTATTTGCCGTCGGAGTTATTTTAGGCAGTTTGGGCATTGCAATTGTTTTCAACTATAAATATCTGGGGCTTATTGAAGAAAGTATTTTCCGGTTTACTTACCAGGTTACGGGAACGTATAGCTATACGGCGACGGTGATTGTTGGCGCGGTGATCCTGGTGGCCGGTATCATCATTATGATGCTGGCGACGAAAAAGATTATTCGCTCTGTAATCGGCGTATTGGTACCGGAGGGATCGGATAATCTGGTTGACCTCATCTTTCAAAAACGAAAATTAAACCGCGGGCCGGCCATCGTGGTAATTGGTGGCGGAACGGGGTTATCTGTGTTGCTCCGGGGCTTGAAAAGCGTCACCAGCAACATCACGGCGATTGTGACTGTGGCCGATGATGGCGGTTCATCCGGGCGCCTGCGCGAAGATTTTAATATTATTCCACCGGGTGACCTGCGAAATTGCCTGGTTGCGTTGGCCGATACGGAGCCGTTAATGGAAAAGTTGTTCCAGCACCGCTTTGGCGGCGAAGGCGACCTGGCCGGCCATAGTTTCGGCAATTTGTTTATTGCCGCCATGACGGAAATTTTGGGCGACGTGGAGTTGGCCTTAAAGGAATCGAGTAAGGTTTTGGCGGTTCGGGGCCGCGTGTTGCCTGCTTCCACGCAGCATATCCGCTTGTCGGCGGAAATGATGGACGGTACGGTGGTTGAAGGAGAATCAAGGATCCCGCAAGCAGGAAAGCCGATCCGCCGGGTGTTTATCAATCCGGCCGATGCGGAACCGGTGCAGACCGCGATTGAAGCGATCCAGGAAGCGGAATTGGTGGTTATTGGTCCGGGCAGCCTATATACGAGCGTGCTGCCGAACCTGTTGGTGAAAGGGATTGCGGATGCCCTGCGGGCCAGCGATGCGCTTAAAGTATATGTCTGCAATGTCATGACCCAGCCGGGAGAAACGGACGGCTATTCGGCGTCCCAGCACGTTGCGGCTGTCTTGAACCATGTGGGTGAGGGCGTCGTCGATTATGCCTTGGTGAATGACCAAAAAATTGATCCCCAGCTTCAGGCCCAGTATGCGGAAAAAGGGGCGTATCCGGTTGCGGCGGATGTGGAGGCAATCGAGGCGTTGGGTGTGAGGGCGGTCAAACGCAGGATCATCAGTGAAGTGAATGTGATCCGCCATGACCCGCTGCGCTTGTCACGGGCGATTTTGACGATGGCGTATGACCATAAACCGCATGCCGAGCGCGTCCGGTTTTTGGATTACTATTTGTTGGCGGAACAAAAAAAGAGCGGCGGGAAGGCCGGGGAATAGGCGTTGCCCTCGAGGAGTGAACGGGATGTCCTTTGCAACGGATGTAAAAAATGAATTGGCGCGCATACCGGCCGAGAACGAATGTTGTCAAATGGCAGAATTGACGGCGTTGATGCGGATGGGTGGAACGATACTGATTAGTGGCCGTGGGTATCCCGGTATTAATTTTAAGACGGAAAATCCGGCCGTGGCGCGGAAGGTGCTGACGTTGATCAAGCGGAGCTTCAACTTGCGGACCGAAGTTTTGGTCAGCCGCGGCCGGCGGCTGAAGAAACGGATTGCGTATGTGATCAAAGTAGTTCCGGCCCCGTTGGTCAGTGAACTTTTATCACAGATGGGCCTGCTCCAGGGTGAGCATTTGAATGTGGCTTCCGATCGCAGTTTATTGCGCCGGCCTTGCTGCCGGCGTTCTTATTTGCGCGGCGCTTTTCTTGGCGGCGGTTCGGTCAATAAGCCGGAGGGCAACTACCATCTGGAATTGGTAACCGAAAATAGCAATTTTGCGGAAACCTTGGTCTGGGCCATGAAATCATTCAGCTTACCGGCCCGGATGACAGACCGGAAAAATGAAACGATCGTCTATTTAAAGGATGGCGATGCCATCACCACGTTCTTGCAGGTGATTGGCGCCCACGACGCGTTACTGCAGTTCGAAAACATCCGGGTGGTCAAGGATATGCGCAACCAGGTGAACCGTCTGGTTAATTGCGAGACGGCAAATTTGCAGAAAACAGTCAATGCTTCTGTACGGCAGATCGAGAAAATACGGCGAATTGTCCAGGAAAAAGGAATGGATACTTTGCCTAAGACCCTGCGCGAAGCGGCAGAAATCCGTTTGTCCTATCCGGAAGCCACCTTGCAGGAATTGGTGGATTTGTTAGACGGAAGAATAGGAAAGTCCGGCATGAACCACCGTCTGCGCAAGCTGGAACAGATTGCTGACGAAATGGAGGCTGAAGGAAACAATGGACCGGTTTCGTAAAATTGGCCTGGCTGTTGGTCTGGCCAGTTTATTATTTTTGGCCTGGTTTTATCTGGCGCCGATGGGAGTGCCGATCTTGGCTTACCATATGGTGGGGCTGGAAGAGGAACGCTATAGTGTTTCTGTGGAAGAGTTTGACCGGCAAATGGATTATTTGGCAAAAAAAGGGTACACGGCAGTTTCACTGCAGGAATTGGCGGATTGGTTTGCCGGAAAAACCGTTTTGCCGCCCAGGCCGGTGGTGATTACCTTCGATGATGGCTACAACGATAATTACTTGCTTGCTTTGCCGATTATGGAAAAGCATGGCATGAAAGGAACTGTGTTTGTCGTGGCCGGCCAGGTCGGCCAGGGACAATACTTGTCCTGGGATCAAATCCGTGCTTTGCAGGAACGGGGTACGGAAATTGGGTCCCATACGATGAACCATGTGGCGTTGAGTGGCAGCGATAAAGCCGGGCAATTCCGTGAGGTAGCTGAGTCGAAACAGTTGCTGGAACGGGAATTAGGGCTGCCGGTTGTTTTTTTGGCGTATCCGTATGGTAAATTTACGGCGGAAACCGTTGCGGTTTTACAGGAGGCCGGTTATCGCGGCGCTTGTGCCGGCACAGCCGGATTAAACGCGCCCGGCAGCGACCTGTACCGTTTGCACCGGGTCAATGTTCCCAAACCTCGTTTCGGGCTTTGGGAATTCCGGGTCCGCTTATTGCGGG
Organism: uncultured Negativicutes bacterium; assembly: GCA_964446265.1. Classification (GTDB taxonomy): domain Bacteria; phylum Bacillota; class Negativicutes; order CTSoil-072; family CTSoil-072; genus CTSoil-072. The sequence goes on from CAYUNV010000071.1 coordinate 5,032, forward strand.
CGGAAATTTATTTTATGCTCGGTATTAACAAATAATAAAGGCTGTTCAAAAGGCTAAGGAGCTGGGAACAGCGAGGCTTGCGACGCACCAGGGACTGCGGGGACAGGTTGTCTAGTCCCGTCTTGGATTTTAGGGACAAGGAACCTGTCCCCCTGTCCCGCCTTACAGTCTGGGAGGGTAAACAATGAGATGGTTTTGCAAGATGGTTTTGGTTTGGACGTTGATTGTATGTGTGATGCCAGGTGGTGCCGTGTCCGCGGCTGGAAATACGGCCGGTTTGCCGGCTGATTTAGTGAAAGTGCCGGAATGGCCGGTCAACATGACGTTGCAAGACGGCCGCCTTGTGTTATCCGATAGTCCGGAAACGGTACCGGCGGATGGAATTACGTATCAGGATACGGTGAAGGGCAACGTCCGGTTGTTTTTTCACCATGTAAACGGAACGAAGGAACGCAAAAAAATTGTGGTGGTATTGGCGAACGATACGAATACGGCCGCCCGGGTCACGGTCAGCCGGCATGGAATAGCCGGGCCCAGCGAGGATTACCTGGCTGTCGGCAAAGAGGCCCAGCGGGAATACCTGGCCGGCAACAACTTGTATTTGCTGGATGTTCCTGCCCATGGTACCGCCCTGTTGGCCCCGGTCTTGAACGTCGTATCCGTGGGTCCGAATATGCTGCTCAATGGAATTTATGATTTTCAAACCGACCGGCCGTTGACGGTAAAGGTCATGATGATGCCTTTGTCGGCTGATGTAGAAGAAACTGCGGCGAAACTGAAGGTCTTGCCGGCAGACCAATACAAGCTGCGGGGAACGTTTCCCGGTCCTGACCGGCTGCTCATTCCGGCGAAAGTGTACGATGCCGCGGAAGATGGTCCTGTAGCCCTTACGTTAGCGGATAATAAGATCGATGTGTATCAAAAGGGAACCGATGCCACCGACGGCAGTACAACGGTCAACTATGGAAATTACGGCGTGGTGTACCATTTGTACATTCCGTCGATGCACAGCGGTAAACTACAGGTGTATCTGAACCCCCTGGGCGGGGAATTTGCCGGCGCGATGGGTGTAAAGTACCGTTATATCAGCAATGACCCCTGTCCGGTTCCCACGAACCGCTTGTTCTTCGGCCGAGGCCCCCAGCCGCAATTGTCGCCGATCGGAACCTTTGATGGCGGGCAATCGCTGTGGCTGACGTTCAGTCCGCCCGGCGCTTCGAATTTGCCGGTGCGCCTGCTGATCTTGCCAAACTAATGCTTTATTTGTTGCCGTTACACTTTCCCCCTGTTCTCCGCGGACAAAACAAGAAGAAATGTACAGTGTAAATGGTGAAAGTTCGCGTTTTCACAAGTGATTGGCACGGTTTTTGCAATACTTCTTGATTCTCAGGTTAAAAACAGATACAATGTAGAAGATAAGTGTTATTGAAGGACGTTGGGAGGGTTCAAACAGATGGAAAAAGCAAAACACATTCAGACTGTAAATACAGTCGCGTTGCAGAACACGATCAAGACCGGCGGGTGTGGCGAGTGCCAGACTTCTTGCCAATCTGCTTGCAAGACGTCGTGCACGGTAGGTAATCAAGCCTGCCAGAAATAGCCGAAAACAGCCCCCGGTCGGTGTTACGGCACGGGGGCTTGGTTTTTGCCGGGGTAAGTTTTTAATGAAAGGTTGCGGCTATGGATTTTCATAAATTTTTTCTTCACGGGACCTATGTACTGCTGGATGTGAATAGCGGAGCGGTGCATGTTGTGGATAAGCTGGTCTATGATATTATGGATGTGTTTCGCGGCGATAATGAGCCAGAAGTATTGGCGCAATTGCAAACGGTGTACACGCAGGAAGAATTGTTGGAGGCGATAGCCGAACTGCGCGGGCTGATCGCGCAGGGGCAATTATTTTCCCCGGCGCCGGAAGTGCCGCCGGCAATGTTCCAGCAGGAGCCTATTGTCAAAGCATTGTGCCTGCATGTAGCCCACGATTGTAACCTTCGCTGCCATTATTGTTTTGCCGGTACGGGCGATTTCGGCCACGATCGGGGCTTGATGACTCCGGAAGTAGGGGAAAAGGCTGTCGATTTTATGTTGGCCCACAGTGGTTCGCGGCAGCATTGCGAGATTGATTTTTTTGGCGGGGAGCCGTTGCTCAATATGGACACGGTTCGCCATGTGGTGAACTATATCCGCCAAAAGGAAGCGCTTACCGGTAAGATTTTTAAACTGACCTTGACAACAAATGCCGTGTTATTGGACACGGAGACGATACAATATTTGAATGATAATGCGATTAGCCTGGTGTTGAGTCTGGACGGACGGCGTGAAGTTCATGACCGGATGCGGCCGAATGCCGGCGGAAAAGGCAGCTGGGATGCAGCGGTAAACAACATTCGCGCTGTCGCCGCCTCGAGAAAAGATCCCAGTTATGATCCGCGCGGGACTTATTTTTATGTGCGCGGCACCTATACGGCCTATAATTTGGATTTTGCCAAAGACGTACTGGCGATGGCGGATCTTGGTTTTGAACAACTGTCGGTGGAACCGGTGGTCGGCAAGGATTGCGATTATGAGTTGCGGGAAGAACATTTGCCGGGGCTGTTCCAGCAGTACGAAGAATTGGTCAAAGCGTATCTGGATCGTAAAGAAGCCGGCCAAGGCTTTGATTTTTTCCATTTCAATATTGATCTGAACCACGGCCCTTGTCTGCCGAAACGGTTGAGCGGCTGTGGTGCCGGACACGAATATTTTGCGGTGACTCCGGAAGGGGATCTGTATCCTTGCCACCAATTTGTCGGCCGGGACGGATATCGTCTGGGCAGCGTTGATACGGGTATCGAAAATTCTGTCATTCCGGCAGAGTTTCGCAATACGCATGTACTGGCCAAACCAACCTGTCGTGAATGTTGGGCGCGCTTTTTCTGCAGCGGCGGATGCCATGCCAATGCACAGTTGTTCCACGGTTCGATTATGGAACCTTACCAAATCGGCTGTGAATTGCAGAAAAAACGGTTGGAGTGCGCTTTACTGGTGCAGGTGGAATTGTCCAAGCGTTCAGCCCGGTAAGGGCAATTGGTTTCAAACTGCAGCCTGTTTCCCGGCCTAAGAAGGGGCTGGGCGTAAAAGAAAATCTGAACTGCCAGAGGGGGAGTAGGATTTGCTTAACAAATGCGGTAGAGATTACGGTAACTGGTTGTTTGCCGGATGGTGAAAAACGAGAATGTAGAGCGACGGCATCTCTTTGTCACTGGCATCGTGCAGGGAGTCGGTTTCCGTCCTTTCGTTTATCATGCAGCAACACAACATGGTTTAACCGGCTGGGTTTTGAACGATGCCGGCGGCGTACAGATTGAAGTGGAAGGCGAAGTGGATTCGATTGACGGATTCGTTCGGTATCTGCGGTCGGACGCTCCGCCATTGGCGCGTATTGATGCGATTAAAGCAGCTCCTTGTACGGTTCAGGGATCGGAAACGTTTCTGATTCGCCGCAGTGACAAGGTTGCAGCCCGAACGGCTTTGCTGTCGCCGGATATGGCGACCTGTCCCGATTGTCAGCGGGAGTTGCTGGATCCGAAGGACCGGCGGTTTCAGTATCCGTTCATCAATTGTACCAACTGCGGTCCACGGTATTCGATTATTCGGGACATACCTTATGACCGGCCTTACACGACGATGGCCGAATTTGCGATGTGCCCGGCCTGCCAACAGGAATATGATCAACCGGCAGACCGGCGTTTTCATGCACAGCCCAATGCCTGCGAGGATTGTGGTCCCCAGTATCGGTTGCTGGACCGGCAGGGACAGCTGATAACCGGTATGGGCGAAAATGTTTTTGCGGCTGCCAGAAAGCGGGTAGCCGAAGGCGCGGTGATCGCCATCAAGGGGATCGGCGGTTTTCACCTGGCCTGTGATGCTTACAACGAACAGGCGGTGCGGACACTGCGGGAACGAAAGATCCGTGAGGATAAGCCGTTCGCCGTATTGTGCGGGAATTTGGAGACGGTTCGCAAGCACTGTTGGGTGACAAAGGCAGAACAGAAAGCACTGACCAGTAAGGAACGTCCTATCGTCCTTTTGGCGAAAGGTCCCGGCTATGGCTTGGCGGAAAGCATAGCGCCCGGGAATCCTTTTTTAGGCGTCATGCTGCCTTACGCGCCTCCGCATTGGCTGTTATTGGAGCCGCACGATGTTTGGGTCATGACCTCTGGGAATACCAGTGACGAACCGATTGCCTATGAAGATCAGGATGCCATAGAACGCCTTTCGGCGATTGCCGATGTTTTTTTGGTTCACAACCGGGCGATTTACCGGCCGGCAGAAGATTCGGTGGTCCGGGTATTTCGTGATGCAATCTATCCGCTGCGGCGCAGCCGTGGTTATGTTCCGGCGCCGATTTCTTTGGCAACTGACTATCCGTCGGTGTTGGCCTGTGGCGGTGAACTCAAAAATGTGTTTTGCCTGACGCGCGGCAAGCAGGCGTTTATGAGCGCCCATATCGGCGATCTGGAAAATATGAATACGTACCGGACCTATACGGATACCATTGAACATTATCAGCGGTTGTTCTCGGTGAAACCGGAAGTTGTTGCGTTTGACCTTCATCCGGACTATCTGCCAACCCGTTATGCCCAATCGCTGCCGTTGCCCAAAATCGGCGTGCAGCACCATCATGCGCACATTGCCGCAGTGTTGGCCGAGCATGGGATCAACCGTCAGGTCATCGGGGTGGCGTTGGACGGAACGGGGTTTGGTACGGACGGGAACTTGTGGGGCGGCGAATTTATGCTGGCGGACTGCCGTGACTTTACACGGGTGGGTCATTGCCGCTACCTGCCATTGCCGGGCGGAACGAACGCAATTAAGGAACCCTGGCGGTTAGCGGCTTGGATGCTGCATAACCTGTACGGACGGGATTTTTTACAGTGGGATATTCCTTTTGTCCGCAGCTTGCCGCCGGAATGGGAACTGGTGATCCAGGCGGCGGAGAAAGGCATTAATACTCCTCTTTCTTCCAGCGCTGGGCGGTTGTTTGATTTGGCGGCAGCGATGACGGGGATACGGGGAACGATCAACTATGAAGGACAAGCGGCGGTTGAATTGGAGTTGGCGGCATTGCGGTCGACGGACCCCGGGAAGATTTTGCCGTATGATATTCGGGCCAATGACATGCTGCAGCTTGATTTTACGCCGGTTTTTGCGGCACTGGCCTTTGGCCTGCGCCGAAATATTGCTCCGGAATTGCTGGCGGCATCCTTCCAGCGGACGATGGCTGCAGCCGTTGCCGACATGGTGCGCCGGATTGCCGTTCAAAGCGGTTTGCGCGAGGTGGTATTAAGCGGCGGCGTTTTCCAAAACAGTACGCTTTTGTCGGAAGTGTTCACAATTTTAGAAAAAAACAATTTTATTCTATATATTCATCGCCAGGTTCCACCGAATGACGGAGGTCTGGCTTTGGGGCAAGCGGTAATTGCCGGTGAGAGGAGTCGGTAGCGATGTGTTTGGCTGTGCCGGGGAAAGTATTGTCCCGGGAAGACATGATGGCAGTTGTGGATATTAATGGGGTTCAGAGGAAAACCAGTTTGATGTTGTTGCCGGAAGCGTCTGAGGGCGATTACGTCCTGATACACGCCGGGTTTGCCATTCAGACGATTGATGAAGACGAGGCGATGCAAACCCTGGCTTTGTTTAAGGAGTTGGAGCAATATGCCGAAGATGCAGGCTGAGGAGGTTAAACGGGCGGCCGACCTTCTATTAGGCCAGATTCAACGGTTGAGCGACCGGCCTCTGCGGTTTATGGAGGTTTGCGGAACCCACACGGTCGCTATTTTTCGGGCGGGTATTCGGCAGATTTTGCCGCCGGAGATTGAATTGGTCAGCGGTCCTGGTTGTCCGGTTTGCGTGACGCCGAACCGGTACCTGGATACGGCGATTGCGTACGGCCGCCAACCGGATGTGACGATCACTACGTTTGGGGATATGCTGCGCGTGCCGGGTTCTTCGACGACGCTGATGCGGGAGAAAGCGGCCGGGGCGGATATCCGGATCGTGTATTCCCCCTTAGATGCGGTGGCTTTGGCGCAGGCCCACCCGGAGCGCAAGGTGATCTTCCTGGCGGTCGGTTTTGAAACGACGGCGCCTACAGCCGCGGCAGCGGTGCTTACGGCCAAACAGGCCGGATTGAAGAATTTCTTTGTCCTCAGTGCGCACAAACTGGTTCCCCCGGCCTTGGCAGCGTTGCTTTCGGCGCCGGAAACCAAGGTTGACGGCTTTTTGTTGCCGGGCCATGTGAGTGCGGTGATTGGGGTGGATGAACCGTACCGCTTTTTGACGGAACAGTTTCATACGCCCGGCGTTGTGGCAGGGTTTGAACCGCTGGAAATTTTGCAGGCCGTGCTGATGCTGCTGCAACAGGTGCGGGACGGGCTTCCCCGCTTGGAAAATGCGTATGGCAAAGTGGTTCGGGCGGGCGGCAACCCCACGGCCCGGAACATCTTATATTCCGTGTACGAAACTGCTCCGGCGGAATGGCGGGGGATCGGGCTTTTGCCGGACTCCGGTTTGGCTGTGAGGGAAGAGTACCGTGAATTTGATGCCGTTGCGCAATTGCCGGTAACGGTAGAGGCAACACGCGAACCGGCGGGCTGTCGCTGCGGAGAAATCCTGCGCGGGGTGGCAAAGCCGTCGCAGTGTCCTTTGTTTGGCAAACTATGCACTCCCGACCATCCGGTAGGTTCTTGCATGGTATCGGTAGAAGGATCATGCGCTGCATGGTATAAATATGGTTCCGGGAGATGGCAGATATGAAGGACGATAAAATCCAGTTAGCCCATGGCAGTGGCGGAAAAATGAGCCACGATCTGGTGGAACAGGTGATGGTGCCGGCTTTTTCCAATGAAATTTTGGCCGAGATGCATGATGCGGCAGCCGTCACAATCGGTGGGACGCGTCTGGCGTTCACAACGGATTCGTACGTGGTAAAGCCCTTGTTTTTTTCCGGCGGCGATATTGGGAAATTGGCGGTGTGCGGAACGGTGAACGATCTAGCCATGTCCGGCGCCAAGCCGCTGTATCTGAGTGCCGGATTTGTGATTGAAGAAGGGTTTCCGATTGCCGATTTACAGCGTGTCACGGAATCGATGCGTGCTGCGGCGGCGGAAGCCGGGGTCTTCATTGTTACCGGCGATACCAAGGTGGTCGAAAAGGGCGCCGTAGACGGACTGTTTATTAATACGGCCGGGGTCGGGGAAAAACTGACGGAAACCAGCATCTCGGCTTCGCAGGCGCGTGCGGGACAGGATATCATCCTCAGCGGCTTTTTGGGCGACCATGCGATCGCGGTGATGAGTGAACGCCATGGTTTGGTTTTACCGGCCGAAATCACCAGTGACTGCGCCCCGTTGGGCGGATTGGTCCAGGAAATGCTGGCGGCGGTTCCCCAGATTGCAGTGCTGCGGGATCCGACGCGCGGCGGTTTGGCGACGACGCTCAATGAGATTGCCAAACAAGCCAATGTCGGCATCATCCTGGAGGAAGAGAAAATCCCAGTTCGGCAGGAAGTACAGGCAGTGTGCAAGATCCTTGGTTTCGACCCGCTGTATTTGGCCAACGAAGGGAAAATGGTTGTTTTTGTCGAACATCAATACACAGAGAGGTTGTTGGAAGTGATGCGGCTTCATCCGTATGGACGCGACGCAAAAGTGATCGGCAAAGTGACTGACCAACCGGCTGGGCAGGTTGGAATGCGAACGGTAATTGGCGGGATCCGGTTGCTGGATATGTTAACCGGCGATCAACTGCCAAGGATTTGTTAGACGGTATGGGAAAGAAAGCACGTTTGAATTTTCTCTGCGAAGGGAGTTGGAGATATGCACATGGATTATGGTCTCAGACTTGAAATCAGCCAAAAACTATCGATGACTCCGCAGTTATGTCAAGCCATTGCCATTCTTCAGCTATCTTCATTGCAATTGGCGGAAAAAGTGGAAGAAGCCTGGCTTGAAAATCCGATTTTGGAACTGGATGATAAGAAACCGGCAGAAACGGAGACGGCGGAACATTCGACTGAGAACGAACGGACGGACGTGGCTTTAACGGATCAATATTTTGACTGGCTGGATGACGGCAGCGGGTATGACCAGCAACGAACAGCGAAAGCGGACAGCGATTATTTGTCGCCGATTGGCTTTGCGGCGACCGGTCCGGCTTCTTTGCATGAACATTTGGAAATGCAGCTGCATTTAAGCACGGAAAATGACAAAGCCCGCAAGGTGGGCGAATATTTTATCGGCTGTATTGATGACAGCGGTTATCTGCGCTGTTCGGTGGAAGAGGCGGCCGAAGCGGTGGGGATAGGAATCTCCTGCGCAGAGCAAATCCTGGCATTATTGCAGACCTTTGACCCGGCAGGCGTAGCCGCGCGGGACTTGAAGGAATGTTTGCTGCTGCAACTGCGGCGGCATGAAATCCACGAGCCGCTCCTGGAAGAAATTATTGACGGTTATTTGGATGAAGTGGCTAACGGGCGGATCCGCTATATTGCCGATAAGCTAGACTGCACGCCCCATGATGTGCAGGCGGCTGTGGATATGATCCGTATGTTGACGCCAAAACCGGGGCAAGCGTTTGGCGGCGACCGGAA
>CAYUNV010000072.1:0-13613 GCA_964446265.1 uncultured Negativicutes bacterium
GCGGTCAAAGTAATAAAGGCTAACAGTGTGGTTATAAAAGCACTGATATAGTATCCGGAGCCGACAGCCAGACCGACACCGGATACAGTCCACAAACTGGCTGCCGTTGTTAACCCTCTAATCGTCAATCCTTCTTTGATGATCGTGCCGGCGCCGATAAAGCCTATGCCGCTGACAACTTGCGCGGCCAGACGGGCCGGGTCGGCGTTCGTAAATCCCTGTACACCGTAATAGATATTTAACGACAAGGTCATGATCAGGCAAGAACCCAAGCAAACAAGGACATGAGTCCGAAAACCCGCCGATTTTCGTCTGGATTGACGTTCGTATCCAATGATGCCGCCGAAAACACAGGCGATCAGCAGGCGTAAAGCGATATCGACGTCATTTAACATAGCAAATCCTCCTCTGTTTGCAGGTTGTTGTACACAAAAGCCCGATCACTCCATCGAATAGATGATATCGCAATCGGACTGCCCCTTCGCACAGCCTGTAAGATCCGTCTTCTTATAACCGGATCAACAGGCTGTAGCTCGAATTTATATTACTAATATTTCCATACACAGTTTCGATATCCTGCCAGGCACCAGACGAAATTTGCTCGTTTTGCGATAAAACCGGACAAAAGTTGAAAAATAACGCAATGCGTGATAGACTGAAATAGTAATAATCTAAGTATTTTGTAGGAATTTGTCAGTTTGCCTGTTCAATATCCTTAGGAGGTTTTGTCTATGGAGTTATGGATGACAGAATTTCAGACTCGGAATGTGGGTTTGACATGCCGGATTAAGGAAACTTTATTTAGCGGAAGATCCGATTATCAGGAAATCAGTGTGGTAGATACAGTTGAGTTTGGCCGGATGCTGGTGCTAGATGGTGTTTTTCAAACATCAATATTTGATGAATATATTTATCATGAAATGATTTCCCATGTGCCGCTGAATGTTCACCCTCAACCGGCTCATGTGTTGGTGATTGGCGGCGGAGATGGCGGTTGTGTTCGTGAAGTTGTGAAAAATCCGGCCGTTCAGCAAGTAGACATGGTTGAAATTGACGGGATTGTGGTTGACGTCAGCAAAAAATATTTGCCGGAAATTAGTTCTGCGATGATTGCCAACCATCCGAAATTACACTTGCGCATTGGTGATGGTATCCAACATGTGAAGAATGCAGAAGGCCAATACGATGTGGTTATTGTGGATTGTTCCGATCCGATCGGGCCGGGAGAAGGACTTTTCACGGCGGATTTTTACCGTGATGTGTATAAAGCGTTAAAACCGGACGGCTTGTTTGTGCAACAAACGGAATCGCCTTTTTACCACCAAGAGTTAGTCCGCAAGTCGTATCAGGATATTAACGGCCTATTTCCGATTGCACGTCTTTATTTGGCGAATATCCCGCTTTATCCGGGTGGGTTGCATTGTTTTACGATTGGCTCAAAGAAATACGATCCCTTGTGTGTAGATGTTACGAAAATATCGGGTTTGCCCGGGCGATACTACAACCAAGGCATTCAAAAAAGCTGCTTTGTGTTGCCGGAGTTTGTGCGGGAGCTTTTGCGATAAGCGACCCGGCAGGGATCTATTTTGTGTGAATAGGAACTGCGCCAAAGCTTAAGCTTTGGCGCAGTTTTGGCGAACCGGGAAAAACGTACCCAAAAGCTTGGAGGAAACAATCTATACTTTGTGATATGATCTATTATTTTTTTAGGTGATTAAAATGAGAAGCGCACTACACTATTTTTACGATGTCATGCTGCATAAGTGGCATGTTTTGTTGGAAGCCTATAAATTGAGGATACTTTGGCGCGGGTTAACCCATGACCTTAGTAAATTCAATGCGAGTGAGAGGGGCCCGCGCAGCCGGTTAAAAAATCAATGTTCGCGGGATGAACTAGGGAATATCCTAGTTTGTGACGAACTTGCCTTCAGTTGGATCCGGCATTATCATAAGAATCCCCATCATTGGCAATGGTGGGTAGCCACCCTCGATGATGGTTCGTGTAAAGTGTTCCCTATGACGGATGAGTTTCGTCGGGAAATGCTTGCCGATTGGCGGGCTGTAGCCCGCATACCGGGCCGGATGGACATCATTCCCTGGTATCTTCAGAACCGGGACCGGATTATTTTGCATCCGGAAACACGGCAATGGATTGAAGAACAAATCGGAATATCGGTTGAATAAGCGGAACCGGCTGTAAAAAAACAGTTATCGATATGTTTTCTAAGGAAATTCAAAGAATACAACGGTATTATAAATTTGGATTAGCAAACAAACTATCGGAAGGTGAAATTTTGAACCCGTATTGCACGCAAAACAATGGTAAGTGTGAAGCTTGTCTGCACATTAGTTATAATTGTTACTGCCCCAATAATCCTTTGCACAATGGCAGACGCACTGATGGCTATAAAACATCGATCATCAAAGGCAATAAGGTGGAGAATTCAAAAAACCGGGCGGATTGAACTTGCTAAGGTTTTCATGTATTTGCCCCTGACAAATAACCTAAGTTTAGTTATAATGAATATAATATAGGAATGTTGAGGGGGCTGAATATCCACATGCCAAAATCGAAAATATTAAAACCGGTCATTTTTTTCATCTTGTGGTTAGCCATTGTTATATTCGCGCAAGTCGCGTATGGTGATTTAATAAAATAAGCGGCATAGCTATAATTTGCCACGAACTAGGATGTGGGTCGAAAATGTGATATGATAAAAATAAAAGGGTGATTGCGATGATGAGACCGGAGTATTTTGGTATATTCGCTTTTCTGCCCCTGTTGTTTTTCATTATCTGGGCCGGCGTTATTGTATATGTTTTAATACTGCTGACTCGAATGTCAAAATCGCTGCAGCGTATCGCGGATCGTTTTGAGCAAATTGATATCAAAAAAAATGAATAATAAGATTAGCCAGTTGCTTGTAGGGGTAGCTGGCTTTTTCGTTTGAATTTTCGACAAAGCATGGAACCATTGATTGTTGGGAAATAAAAATTTGTAAAATTAGTAAATAAAAAGAGGGAAATAGGATTTTATGGTGAAATATTATTAACAAATAACCATTACATGCATTTATCAAACATCGATGTAGACAATTGTCAAACGCATATAATCAATGAATGGTTAAAATTTATAAAAACGAGAGTGAGGTTAGCGAAATGAGGGAAGAAATTCAATTTTACCGTTGCAACATTTGTGGCAATTTTGTTGAGTCGATTAAAATTGGCGGAGGCCAGATGATCTGCTGTGGCCAACCGATGGAAAAGCTTGTGGCCAATACCACGGAAGCCGCAGTGGAAAAACATTTGCCGGTTGCGGAACGAAAAGATGGGGCATTGTATATTAAAGTTGGCAGTGTGGAACATCCTATGACGGAAGCTCATTATATTGAATGGATTGCTGTTGTTTATGCTACCGGTATCCACCGCGTTATTCTCTCGCCGGGGGATAAGCCTGAAGCCGTTTTGTGCGACAGGGAGAAAGCCGATATTTATGCATACTGCAATCTTCACGGTCTCTGGAAAACTACTATCTAACCATTACTTAATGATCAAAGGAGAGTCAACTCATGGAATTAAAAGGATCAAAAACCGAGGCGAATCTATTGGCAGCTTTTGCCGGAGAATCGCAAGCGACCAATAAATATACCTATTACGCATCCAAAGCCCGCAAAGAGGGTTTCAATCAAATTGCCGATTTTTTTGAACAGACGGCCGGAAACGAAAAAGAGCATGCGAAAATCTGGTTTAAGCTTTTGCATGATGGAATGCCCGATACCGATGCAAACTTGGCTGATGCTGCTGCCGGCGAGCATTATGAGTGGACCGATATGTATGCCGGTTTTGCCAAAACTGCAAAAGAAGAAGGGTTCGAAAAAATTGCGGTGCTCTTCGAATCAGTAGCGGCTATTGAAAAAGAGCATGAGCAAAGATACAAAAAACTGCTCGACAATTTACAAAATGGCGCTATTTTTAAACGCGACGACAAGCAAATGTGGATATGCGCTAACTGCGGCCATGTCCATTATGGCTATGAAGCGCCTGAGATGTGCCCGGTTTGTGATCATCCTAAGGCTTATTTCGCAATCAAAGCGGATAATTATTAATAGGTAAAATATGATAAAGGGGTGTGGTGTAAATGGCTAAATGGATCTGTTCAGTTTGCGGGTATATTTATGATGAGGAGAAGGGCGATCCTGATTCTGGCGTAGCACCCGGTACAAAGTTTGAGGATATTCCTGATAATTGGGTATGCCCTGTTTGTGGCGTCGGGAAAGATCAATTTTCGAAGGAAATGTAATTTAACGAAAAACATTTAATCACGAAGAACAATTCTTTCTTAATTTGAAGGGATTGTTCTTTTGTTTGCAAATACGGGTTCGATGCGCAAATATTCTGAAAACCTGGTTGCCTAATTTTATACTGGACTAGGTGTTTAATATGTTGTAAAATAACATTTGGAAAATAGTATATTGGCAAACCCGCCGAAAGACGGGGACGCAAAGCCGTGGGTCTAGATGCATTTTCAATGCGAAGATTGCCAGGTTGCAATTTTGTTTAATGTAAATAGATCAGATGTTTTTCTGGTCTTTTTCTTATGTTGGCAAGAAAGAAGATTGGCACCGGCTATGTGATTCTGCATTTGCTTGCTGACGGTTTTGTTCAATGATTGCAGTAGTGTTCCTGTAAGAATAACAATTTGATAGGTAGTGTTTTATACAGATGTTTAAAAAACTATTCAGCATTTTTAAAGATACAAATCATCAAACGGCAGATGACGTCAAAAAAAATATAGGTATATTACAACGGGTCGATAATGTTATTGTGTCTGCGACGAATTATTGCTACGAGAATACTTTTTCCTTAATGGAATCACCAAAAGAAGATGTAAACCTTAAAATACATCTCTACTATGAATATCTATATTTATTCCGGCACCTTATTTTGCGAAAAGCGTTCACGCAATTGTCATTTGGCCAGATAAAAACACTTCATGAGTACGTTGCTGGAACTTCTACTCCGGCAACGGTTACTGCATTTTTAAACCAATATCCGGAAGTAGCAGGAAATCAAATGCAAGGCAGCTTTTTTTATAAAAGTTTTTTTTCGAAAATTGATGAGATGGAGGTATATCTTTCGGCATCCAGAGAGATACTTGGTGATGAAAATGCTTTAATACCGAAAATTGGTAGTAAGATATCAGGTATGATCGGTGTTTCCGATAATCCGGCTCTTATTGCAAAGGTAATCCAGTTAATTACTTACGCGTATCAATCCATGAAAATAGATGAAATCATTGACCAAGCCCAAAGATATATTTCTGTAAAAGCTGTGCAATAGCAAATGGATTTTAGAAAGTAAAAGTAACGCCTTCTGTCTGGTAAATGACATAGGGCGTTTGTTATTTGCTGGACTCAGTTTATTTCTACTCATAATTACCCCATTTATTTTGACAGGACAAAGCAATTCAATGGAGTATAATATTGTTGGGTGATTAGAATTAGATAAGGTTTTTATAAGGAGATGACGATGCAATGAAGTGCTGTATTCTTATGGGAAGCCCAAGAAAACAAGGAAATACCGCTTCGCTTTTAACTCCGTTTATCCAGGAACTTACCCTTCATGATATCCAGCATGATATCCTATGGCTTCATGACAAGCGAATCGAGCCATGCGTTGCCTGCCGGGCTTGTCAAAAAGATTGGTCGGTTTTTGGTTGCCGTTATCAGGATGATGTCCAGGAAATTTTTAATACAGTGTATGCCAGCGACGTGATTATTCTGGCGACGCCGATTTATTCGTGGTATTGTACCCCGCCGATGAAAGCACTACTTGACCGTTTGGTATACGGCATGAACAAATATTATGGCGATGAAAAGGGCCCTGCTTTATGGGCGGGAAAAAAAGCAGCCATTATAACGACTTGTGGCTATAATCCCGATAAAGGGGCCGACTTATTTGAAGAGGGTATAAAACGATATTGCAAGCACTCGCAATTGCAATATATCGGAATGCTGGCAGAACGGGATTTAGGATATAATTCGCCCTTTATGACAGAGGAAAAGGCGGAACATTCCCGCTTGTTCGCGCAAAAGATTATTCATGAGATATGACAAGATCCTGATTATGGCATAATCGAATGAGAGAAAGCGAGACAAGGTGACAAAGAACCTGTCCCTTTGTCCCGATAAATAAACCAATAATGATACACGGGACAGACCTGTTTGTATTTTACACAAAGAATGCAAGCAGGTCTGTTTTTATTCCATGCGATGTTTGCACACCGTATCATGAAGGCGCAGTACCTGCAGGCAAAAGATCTCCAGCTTGGCATCGACAACTTGCGGGAAGGGATTGCCGTCGCTTTCAATTGCCAAAAACGGCAAAGCCGGATGGTTTTGCAGCACTGCCGCAACCAGTTCCTGGTCATGGGTAATCTTCGTTTTTTCCTGGCTGATCGTTTCCGAAATGATTGCTTCGGCAATGCGGCTCGGCATGCAACCAAATGGCGAAATGGAAATGACACCGTCCACTTCGTCAACGATTTCATTTAACGCGCTTGCTACAGTTAACGTCGCATCACCGGCAGTAAACCGGGGCGAAATGAGATGTTCCGTATTGCCTGTCATTGTAGCAACGTCAATGAGATGATATGTATAGAAGCCGGATTTTGCCAATATTTGTTTGACCTTTTTTTCATACCTCTTTTTAAAATAGCTTTTAACGAGAGACATCGTCCGGGTGACAAATGAACTTTTCACATGATAATACGCTTTTTCCAGAATGAAGTCACAAAAGTAGACAAATTCGGTTACGGGGGCCACTTTCACCATGATGCCTTTTTCGGCCATTGTTTCTACCAAATATTTACGCGAGAAGCCGTCAATCCTCACAAATATTTCACCCAGCAGGGCAATCGAGGGAGTATCTTCTATGGTTTGTTTTGTCGGTATTTTTGCCAATTCCTGCGAGCATTGCTCCAAACTCCGCTTCACCTGCCGCCAGGAGCCTTTTTCAACGGTTGCCTCAATCAGTGCAAGATGGTGCTGGAAGATACCCATTGCCTGCTCCTTGTGTTTGGGCATAACTAACAGCGCGCTGTATATATCTGCCAATACATCGGAAATAAGAATAGACTGCCAGGCTCTTAGTTGAAAATCACTGCCCAGGCCGGCATATCCGTTATCGGAAGTTAATGACAAAATGACCACATTTTTGATTTGGAATTTTTGAATCAGCCGTTTTATCGCGATGTGGTATTGACCAAAGCGGCAAGGCCCGGAGCTGTCGACGATGAAGTAAACCCGAAGTTCGTCTTCATTTTGCCGTTTTGCGATATCCCGCAAGACGCTGCCGGCGACCAGGATATAAGGCAAACACTCTTTGCAGGAAGAATTGGACCGTCCTACCACCAAATCATCCTCTGTGGCCGGGCTTAAATATCTGGCTTTGGCCCCGGCATGGCGAATACTGGCGGCCAATAACCGGGAGCCGATTTCGCCCATGGACGGCACAATCAATTCAACGCGCGGATCTTTCAAGGCAACCTTCTCGTTGTTGGAAGTGATGATAAAACTCTTGCCATTTTCCACAACCAGTTCGGCTTCACGGTATTCTTTTCCGGCAGGAAGCGGTTGTTTGCTGGTTAACTCACGATAGCTTTTGATCACGTCGAGAAACGCTTCGATGCGGGTATCGATGCCGGCGTCCGCCGTATGACTGTCCAGCTCCAACGTAAGTGACGGTTTTTGCCCTAAAATATCCCGGAAATACCCAATAATGAAACTGTCTGGGCCGCAACTGAAATTCGTAATATACGTGCCGAATAACTGGTCATCATTTTTTACGGTTTGCGCTGTTTTTAACAGCAACTGGCCCATCGACCAGAACATATGATGAATCGGAGTTTCCTCTTCCATATTCATGAATTCCCAGGGAATAATGAGCTGGCCGCGAGAAGCAAATTTGTGCGGTATTCCCATATTGGCATTTTTCGATAAGGCACTATAGGGCCTGCCAAATAATACGATGCCAATTTTAGCAGGCTCATCATGCAATTTGGCAAGGACGTCCTTGCCAATGGCCTTCATTTGGCGTTGATAGGCTTGAAAATTTGCCACGGCGGCTTCGAACGCATGGTTGCATTGATTTTTATCAATCCCCAGTTCCCTGCCCATTGCGATAAAAACCTCTTTGGCTGCAGCAAAGCCATTGGAAAAGTCGATCATTGGTGAGAGGACATTCAGCGTTTTTAGCTCGGGGAAGGCTGTTTTTAAATAATAGGGCTCGCCCTGGACCAGTGGACACGTTACGCTGGCATCGATGCCGTTTTTGACGAACATGCCCATGACATGGGGTAAAAAGAGATAGTCAACCGGTTGGTGAAGGAGCGACTGTAAAAAGCCATGCGATTGTTCGACGGGATAGCAAAAGGCAGCCCCTTTGCGTTCGATGCCATCATCGTTGATCTGATCGGCCAGTACCACTTCATATCCCAAATTGCTGAAAAAAGCATGATACAACGGATACAAACTATTCGTCAGCAATGATTTAATCATGCCCACCTTTTTGCCGTTCAAAGTTATCGCAGGTTTTGCATAGGTTTCAAAGGTCAAGTGTTCACGAAGCGCCACCAAATCAAGATCTTCGATGTTATAATCCACATTTTTGCGCATGTTGTAGTATTTATTGCAGGCTCCGCCAAAAGGGAACTTTTTGTCATCGATGCAAATCATGTTGATTTGGCATTTGCGGTCGCATTTTTCTTTGCCGCCGGCGCAAACAAAGGGCTTGTCGTACTTGACTTCGCGGTTTGCAAGCTCTGCCAAATCAAACGACTGCTTCGTTAGCAAGCCCAAGTCCAATTTGTTTTTTATGTCCAGCGCCACACCGTAAGCGCCCATTAAACCCGGTTCCGGCGGTACAATGATTTCTTTGCCGGTCAATGACGCCATAGCCATAGGGATCGCCCGGTTGTAACAGACGCCGCCCTGCATAAAGACTTTCTTGCCGACCAGCCGGTTGCCTTTGACACGGTTTGTATAATTTTGACAAATTGAATAAACCAGACCCGCCACCACGTCTTCTTTTTTGATGCCTTCCTGGATTGCCGTTTTAATGTCGGATGAAATAAAAGCAGAACATTGGTCGTTGAAGTTGGGAGGAGCTGTGCTGCCGAGGGCAATGCCGGCAATCTCAAGTGTATCGATGCCCATCGTTTCTTTCGCCGCTTCTTCCAAGAAGGATCCTGTTCCGGCTGAACAAGCTTCGTTCATGGCATAATCCGATGGAACCATGTTGGTTATATATGTGTACTTGGCATCTTGGCCGCCGATTTCAAAAATTGTGTCCACTTCGGGATCAAAATGTACGGCGGCCGTGGCGTGGGCAATGATTTCGTTCACGACACCGTCCGTTTGCGCATGAATGCCGGCAATTTGTCGTCCCGAGCCGGTTACACCGACCGCGACAACCTGGATCGGAACGGGCGTCTGTTTCAACAATTCCGCGTAACATTGACGGGAGGCGAGAATGGGGTCGCCATTTGTTCGCAAGTAAATAGAAGCGCTAAGTGCTAAGTCACTTCTGCGCATAAGGACAGCTTTTGTCGTCGTCGACCCCACATCCAGGCCGACAATATATTCCGCATTGGCTTCCGGTGCTACGTGAAGCATCGTTTTAAAAGTCACTTTGCTTTCAAAGTCCCTAAGAGCGGGTAAGAATACAAAGGAGTGCTGTTCGCTTTGCTCTTTTAAAATGGTTTCTTTATTGGTAAGAAGAGAGTCGTTTTCCATAGCCCAAATCGATGCTCCCAACGCCTCGAAATACGTTGCTTCATCGGCCACTACCATTTCTGCGGTATCATTTAATTCTTGTTTAATAAAGTGGAGCATGGTATGGTTTTTGGTTGTACTGCCAATAAATAAAATCTTCTGGGCTCGGCTTTTATGCAGCAATTCTAAGATTTTGTTGCCCATCATTTGGCAAAGGCCGGCAATGACTCGTCCTTTGGCCATACCTTTATTGAGCGCATGGGTGCAATCGGATTTGCAAAACACGGAACACCGCCCTGCAACCGTGTAGGGTGCGTCTTTTTCGACAATTGCCATTGCCTCGTCGATGGACACATCCATCCGTTTCAACTGTTGCAAAAAGAATTCGCCGGTTCCGGAGGCACATTTGTTGCCAGTGAACACGGTAGAAATTCGACCTTCCGGATCGAGTTTGTAAACTAAAAAAGTTTCACCGCCTGCTGAGACGATGGTGTCACAATCCCTGTATCTATTTTTGGCATGCGCATATGCAATTTCAATGGCTTCTGCTTCCGAAATGGATGGTACAGCCACGAGATTTCTGAATTTCCGTCCCGTGATGCCAATATGGGTTGCATCACAATGCGTTAATAAATTCTTTAACGCGGTGCTGACATCGCCGTCATGCGGTTCAGAGAAATTACGTTCAATAGCATACTGGCCTGTCTGATCTTTTGCAATTAAAACGGCACTGATGCGGGATGCTCCTAAACAGATGCCTAACGACTTCATGCGAAAATTTCCTCCTCCCGAAACGATGGCAAAATAAGTTATTGAGTTATTATATGCATATTTTGTTAATATGTAAACCGGTTGGCAGAATATTTTTATTCAGTCATGATTTGTTAATTACTTTTCGCTTCCAAGCGGCAAAAAACCTTCCTGGTTTAACCCGGAAGGCCTGTGTTTGCTAGCGTTTGAATAGATTCAGTGGAAAATCTATTGTACTATTTCATTTCACTACTATGGATAACTCGGTTTAAAGATTGGCAAAATTGAGGTACGGTAAAATCGACTTCACCATATCTTGGCGAATTCCAAAAGGTTACAGTCGTTTTTCAATATGAATGTATATCGATGCCTACATACCCATTAAAGTTACACAACGTGTTCCTCGTTTTTGTTCCCCGAGACAAAAAATAGGACTCAACCTTAATGGCTGAGTCCCTTGAGTTTCCTATGGTGCGCCCGGCAGGAATCGAACCTGCGCTCCCGGCTCCGGAGGCCGGTGCTCTATCCCCTGAGCTACGGGCGCTTTTTTTTGTCACTAGTGCATTATAGCATACTCTGCGTAACCTGTCTAATGTTTTGATAAAAATTTTCGTATTTTGCAATCTGCAATTTTGCATTGAAGGAAAAATTTTCCTGAATTGAGTGTCTGCAATACACTATATATGTATTATTCCAGCTCACTTTATAGACAGTTTGCAGCCGCAAAAGGGGCAGACCGTATATGTTTTTTCTACTTTACGGCCGCAAGACGGGCAAGTTTCCCGTATTTCTTCGACAACTTCCGCGTCTACATCGATAATGTTTGCGTCATCCCGTTTTTTTGGCAGTTGTTTTTTTCTGCCGATTAAAAAATACGCCGCCAAAGCAAGCAATAATAATGGCAGCTTAGCGGTTGCGGCCGCTACTACACCCAAGCTCCATGCCAAAGCAGCGTTGCGGTCCTGTCCGTTGCGTTTTGCATCGCGGTATACCCAAAACGCTGCGATGGCGCCAAAAAAAAGACCGATAATACCCATACTATTGTTCTCCATTTCCTGTGTAAATGCTACGACTAGTATAGCATTCATGATCTTATTTCACAACGACAGCCGGTATTGCATCAGCGGGATGCTGCAGTTGCCGTATGTATTCCGGTAATCATCACAATGCTTTGTTGCCGGCCAACCGGTTCAATTCGCTAAGGGATTGTCGTTGGCCCAGCAAAATCAAAATGTCATTGGCAAGAATTTTTTCATCCGCTTTGGGGTTGGTAATCATTTCGTTACTCCGTTGAATTGCGATGACAATGGAATCAAATTTGGATTTAATTCCGCTGGCAACCAGGTTTTTGCCGATTAATTCCGAGTTGGGACGGACGACAATTTGCGCCATGTCGAGGTGGAGTTCCTGATTATAAAAAACATTTTCCAATAAGTCCATAATTAAAGGTCGGGTCATCGCATTTACCATATGCCGGCCGCCCATAACCGCCGGTGAAACTACCGAGGTAGCGCCGGCGCGTCGCATTTTTTCCTCGGCTTCAGGCCGGTCAGCGCGGGCAACGACAAAGACATCCGGGTTCATACTTTTGGCAGTCAGCGTAACATATACATTATTGGCATCCCCTGACAGCGCGGCAATGACTCCTTTTGCTTTTTCCAGACCGGCCGAAACCAGTACTTCATCCATGGTGGCATCGCCATGGATAACCAGCACTTTCTCTTCTTCCAGCCGTTCACAGATCGACTGATCGCTATCGATAACGACAAATGGTTCCTTCTCCTGCTGCAATCGTAAAATTACGTTCGATCCGACTTTGCCGGCTCCACAGACGATAATATGATTGTTTAGACTTGCTATTCGCCGTTGCATCCCACGCCTCCCTAAAATGTCTTTCAACCGTCCTTCGATGACCAGGCTGACGGCTAGTGTTAATGTATAGAACGCCAAACCAACGCCGCTAATGATCAGCGCAATCGTAAACCAGCGGCCCGCTGTTGTTTTCGGTGCGATATCGCCGTAACCAACTGTAGAAACCGTTGTCATTGCCAGGTATACAGCCTCTGTCAGAGACAAATTTTCCAATATCATGTAGCCAAACGTGCCGGTTATAACCACACAGATCAATACTGCAATCGACATTTTCATATGTTGAAGAACGATGATGATCACCTGACCTTTGTCGAAAATTTCTTTCTAATCGGATCTGTTGATTTTTCGTCCCTGGAACGCAGGGGTTTTTCCTTCGTGTGTCGAAAGCAAACCACTATGCAAAACCATAATACCAAAGGAGGCATTTATTGTGAGTGAATTAAAACAATGGCACAATGACACACTGGGGGCTAAAGCAGTGGAAGCACTGGCCAAAAATAATTTTACAGCTACTTATGTAAAAACCCGCGAGGAAGCAGTGCAGCAGATTACGGCTCTCATTCCGGCTGATGCTACGGTCGGTGTAGGTGGATCCTGGACTATTCAAGAAATTGGTTTGGATGTTGCCTTGGAAAGCCGGGGCAATACGATGTTTAACCACAACAAACCAGGTTTAAGCCCGGCAGAAGCGAATGAACTCCGCCATAAGGAATTATCCTGCGATGTGTTCATTACCGGTACCAACGCGATTACCCTGAACGGGGAAGTTGTCAATGTCGACGGCGTGGGCAACCGTGTAGCCGCCATGATCTTTGGACCGAAAAAAGTAATCATTATTGTTGGTGTCAATAAAATTACCCGCGACATCGTCGAAGCGCAAAATCGCATCGAGTTATATGCTGCGCCGATTAACAACAAGCGGCTCAACAAAACCAACCCTTGCGTGAAAACCGGCGAATGCATGGACTGCAATTCGCCTGGCCGGATTTGTAACGTAACCACCATTATGCACAAACGGCCGGCTCTAACCGATATGCATATCGTGATTATCGGAGAAGAATTAGGGTTTTAACCGGTTTTTGCCAAAAACCAACGATTATACATAAATTATTATACAACAAAACACTTGCATTATCACCAATAATCATTTATAATACACAATGTCATTCCTCGATAGCTCAGTTGGTAGAGCATTCGGCTGTTAACCGAATGGTCGTA
>CAYUNV010000073.1:0-13421 GCA_964446265.1 uncultured Negativicutes bacterium
GTAACAGTTGACCAGCGTACCGGCAAGGTGAAAGATTATACGTTCCGTGCCTGTTTCATTGACTCGTTCCAAGGACGGGTAGGAGCTAATTTTGCGCTCAACGGCCTGAAAGCCAAAAAAGTGGCAATCATGACCGATAGCGCCAGTGATTACAGCAAAGGGTTAACGAAAATATTCAAGGAAGCGTTTGCCGGCGGCGGCGGGCAAATCGTCATTGAGGAATCGTATCTCCAAAAAGACCAGGATTATAAATCGGTTCTTACCAAAATTAAAGCGCAAAATCCTGATTTATTATACATTCCCGGCTACTATGAAGATGTGGGCAAGATCATCAAGCAGGCGCGTGAACTGGGAATTGCCATACCGATCTTAGGCGCTGATGCTTGGGATTCGCCAACGCTGGTTGAATTGGGCGGCGCACAAGCCTTGAACAATACTTATTTCACCAATTTCTATTCGGTGGAAGACAAAAATCCGACGTCCAATGCGTTCGTAGAAGCCTATAAAAAAGAATATGGGCAGGTTCCGGATTCGATGGCGGCAATGGGCTATGATGCTGCAAGATTACTGGTTGATGCCATTAAACGGGCTAATAGCACGGAAGCAGGTAAAATCCGTGAGGCATTGGCCGCGACGCAAAATTTTGTCAGCGTCAGCGGGGACATGAAGTTGAATGAGACCCATGATGCAGTGCGTGGCGTTGTTATCATCGAAATGAAAGACGGGAAACAAGTATATAAAGAAACCGTAAAATAAAACTGCCAGATGGAAAAACGTCCTGTGGCAGTGGAGACGGTTAACAAAATAAAGTTAATATTGCGAAAACACTTTGGTGTATTGCCTAATGAATTCGAATATGCTATACTGGGTTCAATTCAAATTTCTTAAGCGATGGGGCTTACAGACGCGTAGCGTTTGTAGGCCCTTGACTGGTTTTTAACAATAAAATAACGGTGCAAGAATACGGCTTGCGGTAAAGCGATGGGGCTTACAAATTATATAAAATTTGTAAGCCCCGTGTTTTTTCGGAGCAAGAAGACCGGTGAAGGAGGTGGTTGTATCGAACGAGCGCAAAACAACAAAAAATCAAAAAAGGCTTCACGAGTATTGCAGTACTCATGAAGCCGTGAGCAAGGCTTAGTCCCCAGTTGCGCCAGGGTTTATTCCTTGTACCCATTTTCATTATAAACAGGCGCCTTGCTTTTTACAAGTGAAAAATAGTGAGGAGGAATACGATATGAGACAAGTTGCTATTTACGGTAAAGGTGGGATTGGCAAATCCACTACTACGCAAAATACGGTGGCCGCTTTATCCGAAGCCGGCAATAAGATTATGGTGGTTGGCTGTGACCCGAAAGCAGATTCGACCCGGTTGTTATTGCATGGTTTGTGTCAAAAAACGGTATTGGATACGCTCAGGGACGAGGGTGACGACATTGAACTCGACGAAATTTTGAAACCGGGCTTCCAAGGCACAATGTGCGTGGAATCAGGCGGTCCGGAACCGGGGGTCGGCTGTGCCGGACGGGGAATCATTACGTCGATCAACCTGTTGGAATCCTTAGGTGCTTATACTCCTGATCTGGATTTTGTCTTTTATGATGTATTGGGCGATGTTGTGTGCGGCGGGTTTGCCATGCCGATCCGGGAAGGAAAAGCGGAAGAAATCTACATCGTTGCTTCCGGGGAACTGATGGCGCTCTATGCAGCTAATAATATTGCCAAAGGGATCCACAAATATGCGCAAACCGGTACGGTCCGTTTAGGCGGAATTATTTGCAACAGCCGTATGGTTGCCAATGAATTGGAATTATTAAAAGCGTTTGCCGAAGAACTTGGTTCGCAACTGATTTATTTTGTGCCGCGGGATAATTTGGTGCAACGAGCGGAAATCAATAAAAAGACGGTTATCGATTTCGAGCCCGAATCCAATCAGGCGCAAGAGTACCGTAACCTGGCCCAAAATATTATGAATAACAAGATGTTCGTTATTCCGAAACCGATGACTCAAGACCGATTGGAAGAGTTGATGATGCAGCACGGTTTCCTGGATGCCATCGCATAATGAGTGAAAATATCAGCAGATAACGAATAAGGAGTGTGGTGTTATGTTGCTAATACGAGCAATTGTCAGACCAGAAAAGAAGGATGAAGTGCTGTATGAATTGTCAACGGCTGGTTTCCATGCCGCGACTGTAATCGATGTAGTAGGGCGCGGTAAGCAAAAGGGGATAAAAATCGGCGGGATCGTATATGATGAAATTCCCAAGGTGCTCATTATGTTGGTTGTACGCGATGAAGATAAAGACGATGTGATCAGTGTCATATTACGGACCGCAAAAACAAGTCAAAAGGGTGCTTATGGGGACGGTAAAATTTTTGTCAGTGCGGTGGAAGAGGTGTATACGGTCTCTACTGCTGTTGCCGGACTTTAGGAGGCGGAACGATGAAAGAGATTATTGCCGTAGTGCGCATGAATAAAACCAACGCGACCAAGAAAGCCTTGATTGAGGTTGGCGCTGCCGGCTTTACCGCCGAAAAAGTCATGGGTCGCGGTAAATTGGTAGCGAAAAAAGAGTCAATTGCCGCGCGCCGGGCCAATTTAATCGAATTGGCCAAGGCGGAAGATGATAAAGAAGCCGAAGCATTGATTGATGGTTTTTTGGACGGTTCGCGGCTGTTTCCGCGCCGGATGTTTACCGTCTATGCCCACGATGAGGATGTAACCCGCATTGTTGATGCGATCATCAAAGTGAACCAAACGGATAATAATGTAGGCGACGGCAAGATTTTTGTTTTGCCGACCATGGATGTTGTTCGTGTCCGGACTGGGGAAAGCGGCGAATACGCAATTTAATAAATTTTTCCATTGGACAGAACAATAGGGGAGGGGAGAGTTTATGGCGATTACGCAAGAACAATTGGCGGCAATCCTGGAAAAATATCCGTCGAAAGTCGCAAAAAACCGCAAAAAACATATATTGATTAAAGAGGAAAGCCAGGAACCACAAGTTATTGAGGCGAACACACGGACTGTTCCCGGCATTATGACCAACCGCGGTTGTGCGTTTGCCGGTTGTAAAGGCGTTGTGGTCGGCCCGTTGAAAGATATGATCCATATTGTGCATGGACCGGTTGGCTGCGCTTACTATACGTGGGGAACCCGCCGCAATAAAGCAAAATCGGACGATCCAACGAAAAATTTCATCAATTACTGTGTGACAACCGATATGCAGGAAAGTGATATCGTGTTCGGCGGCGAAAAAAAATTGACCAAAGTGATCGACGAAGTTGTTGAAACCTTTCATCCGACTGCGATCAGCATCTCCGCTACCTGTCCGGTCGGGTTAATCGGCGATGATATCAATGCCGTAGCCCGGGAAGCCGAGAAACGGCATGGAATACCGGTATTGGCGTTTAACTGTGAGGGTTATAAAGGCGTTAGCCAGTCGGCTGGCCATCACATCGCCAATAATAATTTGCTGGACAAAGTCATTGGTTCGGGGGAAGAAGAGAAAGCGCCGGCAAAATACGCAATCAATATTTTGGGCGAATACAATATTGGCGGCGATGGCTGGGAAATCAAGCGCATCATGGAAGAAATCGGCTATCATATCGTGACAGTGATGACTGGCGACGGATCGTATGAAGAGTTGAAAAACGCGCATGTTGCCGAACTCAACCTGGTGCAATGCCACCGCTCGATCAACTACATTGCCGAAATGTTGGAAATCAAGTATGGCACGCCGTGGCTGAAAGTCAACTTTATCGGAGTTCAGTCGATGATTGAATCGCTGCGGAATATGGCGACCTATTTCGATGACCCCGCTTTGACGCAAAAGACGGAAGAAGTCATCGCCCGCGAGCTGGCGCGAATTGAACCGGTCATGGAGCAATACAAAAAAATCTGTACCGGCAAAACGGCATTTTGTTTCGTAGGCGGATCGCGCGGGCATCATTACCAAGGCTTATTTGCCGAACTGGGAATTGATACGGTCTTGGCAGGGTATGAATTCGCCCACCGGGACGATTACGAGGGACGTCAAGTGATCCCGGATATCAAGCCGGATGCCGACAGCAAGAATATTCCCGAACTGCATGTCGAACCGGATGCCGAACGGTTCCGTCTGAAAATGTCGCCGGAGCGGCTGGAAGAACTGAAAAAAGTGATCCCGTTAAGCTTCTACGCCGGAATGAACATCGAAATGGCAGACGGTAAGATCATTGTTGACGACATCAACCAATACGAAACGGATGAATTGATTAAGATGATGAAGCCGGACATTTTTGCTTCCGGCATTAAAGACAAATATGTTGTCCAAAAAATGGGCATCCCGGCGAAACAGCTCCACTCTTACGATTACAGCGGCCCCTATGGCGGTTTTAACGGCGCTGTCAACTTTGCCAGAGATGTCAGTATGGGTTTTGCTTCGCCGACCTGGAATTATATCGTTCCCCCCTGGAAAAATCAACCGTTGCTGACAGGAACGGTTACTGAGGAAGGAGTGGCGTAACATGTTAGATTGCACATCCAAGGAAATGAAGCCGCGCACCAGCGGCGGTCTGATTAATCCGGCCAAAACGTGCCAGCCGATTGGCGCCATGTATGCCGCTCTGGGGATCCACCGTTGTTTGCCGCACAGCCATGGGTCGCAAGGTTGCTGCTCGTTCCATCGCATGCATTTGACCCGCCATTTCCGCGATCCGATTATGGCCACGACGAGCAGCTTTACGGAAGGATCATCGGTGTTTGGCGGTGGCGCCAACCTGAAAACCGCCATTAAAAATATATTTCAGGTGTATGATCCGGATGTAATAGCGGTCCATACGACGTGTTTGTCGGAAACGATTGGCGATGACATTCCTAATATTGTCCAGACTGCAGAAGTTCCGGAAGGAAAACTGGTTATCCATACAAATACGCCGAGTTACCAGGGTTCCCATATTACCGGTTTTTCCAATATGACCAAGTCGATGGTCAAATATCTGGCTGAAGCAACTACGCCGGTAAAGAAAGACCAGGTCAATCTGATTCCTGGGTTTGTGAACCCGGGGGACATGCGGGAAATCAAACGGTTGGTTAAGGCGATGAAGATTGAATCGATCATGTTCCCCGACACATCGGGAGTCGTCGATACGCCGCTGACCGGTGAGTTCAATATGTATCCGGCGGGTGGAACAACCATCGCCCAATTAAAAGATGCGGGCAATTCGAAATTGACGATCGCGTTAGGCCGCTTTGCTTCCAGTGATGCAGCCGAATTGCTGGATACGAAATGCAAGGTTCCGGCCATTGCCCTTAAAACACCGATCGGCATTAAAGCTACGGATGCATTTTTGATGGCGCTGCGCGGCAGTTTTGCGCAGGAAGTATCGGCCGAAATCGAGGAAGAGCGGGGCCAATTGGTCGATATTATGACGGATACACACTTCCATTTCCATGGCAAACGGGTGGCGATTTTCGGGGATCCGGATATTGTGACTGGAATGACGGAATTCGCACTGAGCTTAGGGATGGTGCCGGTCCATGTTTTGACGGGCACACCCGGCGGGGCCATCGGCTCGGCCATCGGCAGCTTTGAGGAAGATATTGAAGGGATGTTGCGCGAAGCCAATCTTACAGCAAACATAAAGGCTGGCGGCGATTTATTTACCCTGCACCAATGGATTAAAAACCAGCCAGTGGATTTGCTCATTGGAACGACCTACGGCAAATATATTGCCCGGGCGGAAGACATTCCATTTGTCCGGGTTGGGTTCCCGGTTCTCGATCGCAGTGTACACTCGTACATGCCTCTGGTTGGTTATCGGGGCGCGATGCGGCTGGTCGAAATGATCAGCGGCGCATTGCTTGACCGGGCCGACCGTGATGCTGCGGACGAAGATTTTGAATTAGTGATGTAAGATATTCCACTTTGAGTGGCCGCCAATCGGCCCGGAAGGACGTGAAGAATGTGAGCGCTGCTGAGATGTTGGAATCCCGCCAGGATTTCATTGCGACCAAAGGCAAGCTGAAGAAAAAAATTAAATGTGATGCGGACAGCATCGCCGGCTGTGTAAGCCAACGCGCTTGCGTTTATAGTGGTGCGAGGGTGGTGCTCAATCCGGTTACGGATGCTGTTCACCTGGTACACGGGCCGATTGGCTGCGCCAGCTACACATGGGATATTCGCGGCAGTTTAAGTAGCGGATCGGAATTGTACCGGAACAGCTTTTGTACCGATTTGAAAGAACAGGACATCATTTTTGGCGGAGGAAAAAAGTTAGCTTCCGCCATTGACGAACTGGTGGCAAAGTATCATCCGCCGGTGGTATTTGTCTACTCGACTTGTATTGTGGGGGTAATCGGCGATGATTTGGAGGCGATATGCAAGGCAGCGTCAGCCCGGCATGGGATTGAGGTGCTGCCGGTGCAATCCAGTGGGTTTATCGGCAACAAAGCGGCCGGATACCGGGCCGCTTGCGATACCTTGCTGCGGTTGATTGAACCGGCCAAACCGGTTTGGACCAAAAAGCCGGGGAGTATCAATTACTTAGGCGATTTTAACCTGGCAGGGGAAGCCTGGATCATTGAACAGTATTTGCGGGAAATCGGCATCGACATCAATGTGGTAATCACCGGCGATTCCACGTATGCGAAACTGAAGACCGCGCCGAAAGCTTCGTTAAACATCATGCAGTGCGCCGGATCGATGAATTATCTGGCGTCAAAAATGGAAGAATTATATGGCATACCGTCCATTCGCATCTCGTTTTTGGGGATGGATGACACGGCGGCTTCCCTGCGGAACATTGCGGCCGTGTTAGGCAATAAGGAAGCTGCGGAAAAAGCGGAACGGCTTATTGCCCGGGAAATAACGAAAACAAAACCGCTGATTGACTGGTACCGGAAAAAATTTGCCGGCAAAAAAGCGGCGATTTATGTTGGCGGTGGTTTCAAAGCAATCTCGCTCATCAAACAGTTCCGCGAGATCGGAATTGAAGTGGTCATGGTGGGGACGCAAAACGGCCAGCAGCAAGAATACGATACCATTAACGATTTGGTGGAAGAAGGGACCGTCATCTTGGATGATGCCAACCCGGCTGAGCTGGAACGGTTTATGCTGGATAAGGGGGCACATTTATTGGTCGGCGGCGTAAAAGAACGTCCGTTAGCCTACAAATTGGGCATCGCCTTCATTGATCATAACCATGATCGGAAACACCCCTTAAGTGGTTATGTCGGGGCGATTAATTTTGCCCAAGAAGTCAATTCTACGCTGTGTTCGCCGGTGTGGGATTCGATTCGAAACGGGGGTGTTTACGTTGGCTAATGAAATGAAGTTTTGCCGCAGTGTGAATGAAAATCCCTGCAATATGTGCATGCCGATGGGCGGGATTATTGCGTTGAAAGGAATTGCCGGCTCCATGGTGATCCTGCACGGGTCGCAGGGCTGCAGTACCTATATGCGCAGGCATATTGCAGAGCATTTTAACGAGCCGATCGATGTAGGATCTTCCTCGTTAAACGAAAAAGGAACGATTTACGGCGGTGAAAAGAATTTAGAACAAGCGCTGGACAATGTGCGCAAAGTGTACAATCCACAGGTAATTGGCATATTGACGACTTGCTTGGCGGAAACGATTGGGGAGGATGTGGACCGGTTTGCCGGCGAGTACCAACGGAAGAACGGCTTGGAAGAATTTCCGTTGGTGACGGCGCCGACACCGGGTTACGGACAGTCGCATGACGAAGGGTACTGGTTTACCGCCAGACGCATTTTGACTTGCCTGACGAAACCGGCCGCTGCCCATCATAAAATAAATATTATTGTTCCGAATACCAGCCCGGCGGATATTCGGGAAATCAAGCGGATATTGGAATTAACGGGTATTGAGGATACTTTGTTTCCGGATATCTCCGATGCCCTGGATCGTCCTTTTGAACGGCCTTATACGAAAGTGACCACGAAAGGGACTGCAATCAATGACATCAAAGCCATGTCCGGAGCTGTGGCGACGTTGCAAATGGGGGTTACGGTGGAGGATGCTTTTTCTCCGGGTAAATATCTGCAAGATGCGTTTGGCGTACCGTTGTACAACGTTCCCCTGCCAATCGGGCTGACGAATATGGATCAGTTTATGAAAACGTTGCAAGAAATCACCGGCAAATCCGTGCCGGACAGCCTGTTACAGGAACGGGGCCGCTTAGTGGATGGCATGATTGATTCGCATAAATACAACTTTCAAGGTCGGGGCATTATTTTCGGTGATCCGGAATTAGTTTACGCGGTGAGTACGGCTTGCTTGGAAAACGGCATTCATCCGATCGCTGTTGCCACCGGCAGCCGCTCAGAAAAATTAAGTAAGTTGTTGGCTCATTCGACGCCCGATGACAGCGACACTTTTCCGATCTTGACGGAAAGCGATTTTATTCGCATCCGGCAATGCTGTGAGGACGGCGGCGCCAATATGGCCATCGGTCATTCCGGCGGGCGGTATTTGGAAGAACAGGCAGGGATCCCGCTTGTGCGTATTGGCTTTCCTATTCTTGATCGGGTGGGTGGCCAACGAATATTATCGGTTGGGTATGGCGGAACGATGCAATTTCTTGACAAAATCACCAATACCTTGTTAGAAAACAAGCATAAATCGTATCGTAAAACAATGTTCGATCAATATGCCCCTACGCACAGCCTGTAAGACACCCATCCTTTTAGGCTGGGTATTAACAGGCTGTAGCTCGAAATAAGTGTGACTAAACTTCAAGCGGAGGTGGTACTCCGCTTGAAGTAAGTCTACTTTACTGTGCAGGCAATTAATGCGGAGGTGAACGAAATGGGAACGATGTTTTCTGCTGATTTATTGGAAAAAACCCAAAAACATCCTTGTTATTCCTCTGAAGCGCATCACACGCACGCCCGGATGCATTTGCCGGTTGCCCCGCATTGCAATATTAGCTGCAACTACTGCAACCGCAAATTTGATTGCGTGAATGAAAGCCGTCCGGGTGTTACCAGCGAAGTGCTGAACCCCGAAATGGCAAAACTGAAGTTTGAATGGGTCAAAGAAAAAATTGCTAATCTCAGTGTGGTCGGTATTGCCGGTCCTGGTGATGCGTTGGCCAATTGGGAGCAAACCAAGAAGGCGGTCCAATTGATCCAGGCGGTGGACCCAGCGATCATTTTCTGTCTGTCGACCAATGGCCTGATGCTGCCGGAATATGCGGCGGAAATCATTGCCTTGGGCGTTCACCATGTGACGGTAACGATGAATTGCATTGATCCGCAAATCGGCGCGCGAATTTACAAGCATGTGTTTTATAAAGGACACAAGTACGAAGGTGTGGAAGGCGCGCAAATTTTACTGCGCAACCAGTTGGCGGGCATTAAGCTGCTCACAGCCGCCGGCATTATGGTTAAAGTGAACATTGTTATGGTTCGCGGCATCAATGACCAACATATACCGGAAGTCGTAAAAACGGTCAAAGAATTAGGAGTTTTTATCACAAATATTATGCCTCTGATTCCGGCGCCGGGCAGCGTGTTTGAACACTTCCCCCAAACCAGCATGAAAGAAATCAACGAAATGCGTAATTTGTGCGAAATCGATATGCAGCAAATGCGGCACTGCAAGCAATGCCGGGCGGATGCGATTGGCCTGTTGGGTTATGATGTGTCGCAAGAGTTTCGTCTGTGTTCGCAAAAATGTCAGGAAGAGTCGGCAAAACCGAAGTTGGCCAAGCAATACAAAATTGCCGTTACTTCCCGCTATGGGAAATTGGTGGACCAGCATTTCGGCCACGCCGAGCAGTTTTTGGTCTATACGGTGTCAGACCGGAAGATCAGCCTTGGCGAAACGCGCAAAGTTCCAAAATATTGTCTGGGTATGACCGAGTGTGAAGAAAAGGAAGAACGGCGCGATACGCTTGTAAAAACCCTTAGCGACTGCAATGCCGTGCTGACGATGCGGATTGGCGACAATGCGAAAACGCGGCTGGCGCTGGACGGGATTGAAAGCATAGAGTTCTGTGATACGGTGGAAACCGGACTGTTCTACGCCGTTGACCAGTTGCGGCAAAAAGAAACGGACAAAAGAAAGGAAGCGATATGATGAATAAACCGAAATACCATATTTTCGTTTGCACGAGTTCACGCAGCAATGGCCAGCAAAAAGGTTTTTGCCATACAAAACAGGGTGTGGACGTTGTCGATTGTTTCCGCGAAGAAATCGAAGAACGGGGCTTGGGAGACAGCGTTTTTGTTTCCAATACCGGCTGTTTCGGGTTGTGTGAAAAAGGACCTGTCGTTGTTGTGTATCCGGAAAACGTTTGGTACGGACAAGTTTCGCCGGATGATGTGGAAGAGATTATGGAGCAGCATATTGAAGGCGGAGAACCGGTTGCCCGCTTATTGATCTAAATAACGCTATAGGAAAGGGTGAAAGGCCATGAAACGGGAAATTGGCGTATTGTTAGGCGTGGATGGCCGGACGGCAGCGTTGGATGGTGAGTGCCGTCTCTGCGTATTCCAAAAATCGATGGGACAATGGCGGGAGTTGAGAAGTCTTGCCGTTACGATTGACGCCGGTTTGGGCTTGAAGGGCCTTCGCCATTCCATCCGGTCTCTGGTTGATTTTTTGCAGGATTGCCGGATTTTTGTGGGCTTATCGGTTACTGGCGTTCTGTATTATGAATTGGAAAAACTGGGTTGCAGTGTTTGGGAAATGTCCGGCGTAGCGGCTGAATTTTTGGACGAAGTGATGACGAAAGAAGAAGAAAACCAGCAACAGGCGGCAACTGCGGAATCACGCCCGGCCGCGCCGGAATTGATGGATCTTGGCAACGGGCGGTACCGGATTTCGGTGAAGGAGATCCAGGAGAGTGGAAATGGGCTGACTTCCAAGCAAGTACTGGTTCCGCTATTGCGGCAGCGGGCTTTTGTGGAATTAACGATCGAATGCGCCCACGTGCCGCCGTGGCTGGAATGTGATCTGGCCAGCGGAACTTTACACGGAAAAATTGACAAATTGGGGCCCAAGGACAGTGTAATTACGATTTATCCTTCTCACAGCCTGTAAGATCCCGTCCTCTTAGGAAGGGGATCAACAGGCTGTAGATCGGAAATAAATTCGACTAAACTTCAGGTGGAGTTTTTCACTCCATCTGAAGTAAGTCTACATTTATAATACGGATCTAACGCGGGAAAAACCGTAAAAAATGAAATCGTGCAGTTTGAGGGGGAGAACGTTATGAATGAAGTTGTTTTGTTGAAGGATCAAACGCTGGCGGAGGCGGTTCGGCTGCAGATTCCTTGGAAACAATTTATAAAAATGGCGAATATACTGGATGGCATCCCTTTTGACTGTCACGATATTGAATTGGAAAACTGGCTGAAATACCGGCAAAGCATACCGTTTTATGGCGCGAAAAATTGGCGGGCTCGAATTGAAGCGCAATACGGCCAGATCGAAGCTGCGTATCATGCCGGCTTTAGAAAGATTGCTGTCGTATACGACCATTGGGCAAACGAGTGTCCAGAGAAAAAAATAGCGGCTATTGTAGCGTTTGCCAAAGAACGAAACTTAGAAACCAGCGTAGAGATACGAAATGCATCCCGCCTGCACATAGAGGAATTGCTTGCGGTTTTTTCTTTGTTTTCTGCTTTGCCCGTCGAGACAATCGCCTATTGTGACACGGAAAGTAGAATGGATCCCTTTATTGCGAACGCTATTCTTGAAAAACTACGGAAACATACGGATTGTACATTGGAATTTCACGCCCGCAATCAATATGGGTTGGCAACCGCCAACAGCCTGGCGGCAATCCAGGCGGGGGTCAAGCGCGTAACCGTTGCGGTTGGCGGCGCAGGTGAAGCCGGCCATGCCGCCTATGAGGAACTGATCATGGCTGTGAACAAGCTGATTCAGCCGGTTTTTCCGCAGATCCCGAGCCTGGCAGCGGTTTGCCACCGCATTTTAGCGTGCATCGACGTGGAAGAACCGTTGACAAAAGCGATCATCGGCGCGGATATTTTTGCCCATGAATCCGGGATCCATGTTGCCGGGGTATTGAAACAGCCTGAGTTATACGAAGCCTTTTCGCCGGAAGAAGTAGGGCTGTCGCGGCGGCTGGTTATTGGCAAACATTCGGGTAAGACTTCGCTGGCGGCAAAATTGAAGCATGCGAATATTGCCATGGATGAAAGCCAGTCTGAATTTTTTTTGGCGCAGGTGCGGCAAATGGCGATACGACAAAAATCGCCGCTGACGGAGGCACAATTGACAAAACTATATCAAGAGTGTGTTTTGCGCCGGGCAGGGGGGTTTTGACCAATGTTTATTGCCGAGAAAGTGCAAATTGTAGATACTACCTTGCGCGATGGCGAGCAGACCGCCGGCATTGCCTTTTCGGCCGCCGAAAAGATGGCAATTGCCAAAATGCTGGATCAATCTGGAATACCATACATCGAAGCAGGGGTTCCGGCGATGGGCGGCAGTGAGTTTCATGCGCTGCACAATATCTTGCGGGCGGGTTTAAAGGCCAAGATCATTGCCTGGAACCGGGCGGTCCGGGAAGATATTTTCAAATCGATTTATTGCGGGTTTACGGATATCCATATTTCCGTGCCGATTTCGCAAAGCCATATTGCGGTAAAATTTCAACGGGATCCGGCGTGGGTGATTGCAAAACTGGAGGAATGCATTGATTTGGCAGCTAATTATGGCTGTACGGTTTCTGTTGGAGCGGAAGATGCTTCACGGGCCGATTTGGAGTTCTTTTTACAGATTGCGGATGTAGCCGCCCAAATGGGCGCAGTCCGGATCCGTTATGCGGATACGGTTGGCTGTTTGACGCCGTTTCAAACCTACAACACCATGCGCTGTTTGCAGGAATATTGCCCCCTGCCGGTTGAGTTTCATGCTCATAATGATTTTGGGTTGGCGACGGCGAATACACTGGCCGCAGTCCGGGCCGGGATTGATCTTGTCAGCGTAACGGTCAACGGAATCGGAGAACGGGCCGGCAATGCTTCGCTGGAAGAAGTGGCCCTTGCTTTACATGAGTTATATGGATGTTCTACAGGCCTTGACCTTTCGGTCATGGATCAGCTTTGCCAATTGGTGGAACACAGCAGCGGACAGAAGAATTTTGTCTATAAGCCGGTATCCGGTGAACGAATGAGCATTTAATTGGATAACAGGACGCAGCAATAAGAGGCCATAATCCTAGATTTTCTTAGGATTATGGCCTTTTTGACAGGAATTATAACAACCCATGTTAAATAGATAACAATATAAGCAGTTTGTGGAAGGAACCTATTGGCAAACTCAATTACAGAATGGGGGGTATGGATCATGTTTCGTTCTATTTTAGTTCCGGTTGACGGCTCAGAAACGGCGTGGAACGCTCTTGAATATGCAAAAACGCTGGGCGAAAAATT
>CAYUNV010000074.1:0-6449 GCA_964446265.1 uncultured Negativicutes bacterium
CGGCTGAGCCATACGTGCAGCCGCCCCATTCACGCAAATGACGCCGGATTTTCTCGCGCCCTTGATTACATAGGTTTCTAAGCGGCTGCCATTGTTGTTATTCACTACTTGAACTTTTTCATTGGCATAAATACCGGCTGCTTCCAGCAGGTCTTCATCGATGGTGATGCTTCCCATATAATTCAGGTTTGCTTCTGTGATTGTAGCACAATGAATTTTCGATTTCAATGATGTCAGGAACATATAGCGCCTCCAATATAATTTTTAAGGTCCAACCCAGCAACAATGTTACAGCAATCATCTTCACGCAAAAAAATTAAGCCTCCC
The DNA here is from genome assembly GCA_964446265.1 of uncultured Negativicutes bacterium. Taxonomy (GTDB): domain Bacteria; phylum Bacillota; class Negativicutes; order CTSoil-072; family CTSoil-072; genus CTSoil-072. The sequence continues at coordinate 328 of CAYUNV010000074.1, forward strand.
GGAACGCATCCGAAAGGCACACTCGTTTTGTTACCTCCCGTCTCAGTCCCTGGGGATCTAAGCGGTCAATCAATTCTGTTCAAGATCATTGCCGACAACTGGATCAATATGCCCGTGTATGGCTCCAGCGGATACCATCATGGCATATTCTGCTTTTCTCCATTAGAATAGCACTATTTTATGAGAAATTCAATTCAATTTTTTTGCATTTCTTCTGCCAATTCCGTAAGATAAGCCCATCGTTCCAGCAATTCATCCAACTTGTGTTCCAGCGCCTCCTTGCTGCTTACCAAATTCTGCAGCAAGGTAAAATCACTGCCGGCCGAATCAATGCCTGCGTTCACTTGCTTCAATTCCTGTTCGCAAGCGGCAATCTGCCCGTCAATCTGTTCGTATTCCCGCTGCTCTTTGAAGCTAAGCTTACGCGGCCGTGCTTTATCCGGGTCTTTGACCACATTGTTTTTTTCACTTTTTTCCGATTTGGCCGCAGCCTGCGGTTCTAAAGGCTTACGGTTTTCCAGATAGGCAGAATAACCGCCGTTATACTGGCGGATAACGCCGTCGCCTTCAAACGCAAATATCTTATCGACCAAACGGTCTAAAAAATAACGGTCATGCGAAACCGTAATCACTGCCCCCGGGAAATCATCCAGATAATCCTCTAAAATAGACAATGTTGGGATATCGAGGTCATTGGTCGGTTCGTCCAGGATCAAAACATTCGGCGAAGACATCAATATTCGCAGCAGATAGAGCCGTCGTTTCTCTCCGCCGGACAGTTTGGCAATCGGCATCCACTGCATGGCCGACGGAAATAAAAAACGTTCCAGCATTTGCCCGGCGCTGATGGTTTCTCCATCAGCAGCTGTGATATAACCGGCTTCTTCTTTGATGTACTCAATCACCCGCAACTCCTGGTTCATTTCATCATTTTCCTGCGAAAAATAACCAATCTTGACGGTCTGCCCCACATCAATACTGCCGCTGCTGCAAAGCAATTGCCCGGTAATCAGATTGAGCAAGGTGGATTTTCCGCTTCCGTTCGGGCCGACAATGCCTACCCGGTCGTCCCGCAGCAGCGTATAATTAAAGTCGCGAATCAATGCGGCATCGCCAAAACTCTTCGTAACATTCTCTAAAGACAAGATTTTCCGGCCCAACCGGCTGGAACCAACCGATATTTCCATTGCACTGGTGTTCACCCTTGGCTTCTGGGCAGACAATTCTTCAAACCGTTCAATCCGTGCTTTTTGTTTCGTCGAACGGGCTTGTGCCCCTCTCCGTATCCAAGCCAATTCATTGCGGAACAAGTTTTGCCGTTTTCGTTCCGTGCCTTCACGTTGTTCTTCCCGTTCCGCCCGCATCGTAACAAAGGTGCTGTAATTGCCGGCATAACTGTACAACTGCCCTTGCTCCAGTTCGATGATCCGCGTCGCTACCCGGTCAAGGAAATAACGGTCATGGGTGACCATTAACAAAGCGCCTTTGCGTTTGGCAATGAAATCCTCCAACCAAGCTACCGTATCATTATCAATATGGTTTGTCGGTTCATCCAAGATCAGCAAATCCGATGGATTAATAAGGGCGCTGGCCAAGGCGATCCGCTTTTTTTGTCCGCCGGACAGAGTGCCAATGGTTGCCGAAAAATCAGTGATGCCCAGCCGGGTAAGAACGGTTTTGGCACTGCTCTCCAATTGCCAAGCATCATTGATATCCATTTGCCGGTTTAACTCGATCAGCTTCGTTTGCCATTTCGCCTGATCAGGATAAATGCAACTTTGTTCCAACGTTTGTTCATATTCCCTCAACAATTGCATAACCGGTGAATTGCCTTTGAACACTTGCATAATCACAGTAGCCTCCGGATCAAAATCCGGTTCCTGCGGCAAATATTCAATTTGGACATTGCCGCCCCTAATAAATTTGCCGCTTTCGGCAACCTCCAGCCCGGCAACCATTCTCAGAAATGTCGATTTGCCGGCACCGTTCACGCCGATCAGGCCAATCTTATCTCCCGCTTCAATGCTGAAGCTTACATTATCCAATAAATTTTTTTCACCGTATGTTTTTGTTACATTTTCCGCCGTAATTATTGCCATGTTTTTGTTCCTTTACTTTTTTCATAGACCTGTCCATTAGTATGATAACACAAATCACGCCAGTGACAAACCCTAAGAGTTCCCAACCTATATTTACCTTCCTAATCATTATCGGTATACACTAAATAATAGATTTTCTTGTTTTTTCGGCAAAAATGTATACCTTTGTGTTGACAGCCTTCATTTTTCATGCAACAATGTATACAAAATACAGGTAACAAACACGTTGAGAAAGGGCATTTAGGGTTCCGCCGTCCATCCGGGTCTGGACCAAAGGGAGGAAACCAACCTATGTATAATGAGCAATACACAGCGCCATTAAAACAGCTTGTCGTTTACCGTAACTTATTGAATGACAGCATTGTGCAAAAATCGTTGGCCATTTTAAACGGTCAAGCCACAACCGATGTATATTATGAACTTTCTGCCGACCTGATCGCCAAAGCCGAAGAGCTTGGTTTAGAAGGAGATATATGGAAAAAATACCTTGCCTATCTAATGGCCTGGGACGAGAACATCTTTAGCTGTACGGTAGAAAAAAACGGGGGAGAAGTTGGCGATGGGTTACACAAAGCAGTAATCCACGATCTGAAGCTATTGCAGACCGTCTTGCAATGCAATGATCTCAGTTCCGCCAACGAAATGGCCTTAGTACGGGATTTTTCGCCGACGAAAAAAGATTGCCGGCAGACTGGTTCACAATTGCTGGATTTTCTTGAGTCATCAGCTTGTAGTCTGCCGACTGAACAATTCGCCAACACGCTGCTTGCGCATTACGCCAAGTACGGTTGCGGCAAGACAGCCCAATTTGCCGCCTTCCGCTGGGATGAACAAACCGGGTTGGAAGGGATCCGCCATACGGACAAAATTTCCCTCCAAGATATTGTCGGTTACGAAGACCAAAAACAAACCTTGATTAAAAATACCGAAGCCTTTCTTGACAATAAACCGGCGAATAACGTCTTGCTGGTCGGCGCCAGGGGTACCGGTAAATCGTCATCCGTAAAAGGATTGATCAACCAATATTTTAGCGTCGGCTTACGGTTAGTAGAAGTCCATCGGAACCAGTTGAAACATTTGCATAAAATTATTGATGCCCTGAGAGGCCGCAGTCAAAAGTTCATTGTCTTCCTGGATGATCTTTCGTTTGAAGGATCCGAAACCGAATACAAACACTTGAAATCAGTGATCGATGGCGGCATCGAAGCGCGGCCGGATAACGTGGTGCTTTACGCCACGTCGAACCGGCGGCACTTAATCCGGGAAGAATGGTCTGACCGGGCCGATAGCCAGGATATCCATGCCAATGATTCGGTACATGAAAAAATTTCTCTTTCCGACCGCTTCGGCATCATTTTGACTTACGCCGCGCCGGACCAGGAAAAATACCTGCATATCGTGGAAACACTGGCGACACAGCATGAAATCAACCTGCCGAAAGAGGAATTAAAGAAACGGGCGCTTCGCTGGGAGCTTTTACATTCCGGACGTTCCGGCCGGGTCGCCCAACAATTTGTAACCCACATTAAGGGTTGTTCCTGACAATTGGTTTTCTTCTTGGCCGCGTTTTGCCGTCTAAGATCCGTCCACCGGACAGATGCTTGGCGGCAATCGTTATTTTAAGCACTTTTTCATATTTCTCTACGACAGCCAGTTCGGCAGCGGTCACAATAGACACGGCAACCCCCGGCTGACCGGAACGCCCAGTCCGCCCGACGCGGTGTAAATACACTTGCGGGTCTTCAGGAATATCCAAATTAAACACATAAGAAATTCCCGGAATATCCAACCCGCGGGCAGCCAAATCAGAGGCAACCAGCAACTGGATTTTGCCGCTGCGAAACCCTTCCAACGCTTTCTGGCGGTCTGTTTTTATAGAACTGCCAAAAAGGCTGTCGGCCTTTAAGCCATGGTGGCTCAATTTTGCCACCAGATTTTCAATATTGTAACTGCGATTAATAAAAACTAACGCTCTTTCCTCGCCAATTAAATATATTAACTTACGCAACGTATCAATCTTATCCCGCTGTTCCACCAAAAAATACATATGGGTGATTTCCCGGGCAACTTCTGGCTGCTCGCTAACCTTGATCACTTCCGGCTCTTTCATGAACTCCAGCGCCTTATCAACTGACGCAGGAGTCATGGTGGCAGAAAACGCCATAACTTGCCGTTCCCGCAGCGTTGCCTTGATGATCGACCGCACAACCGCCACATTATGTTCATCCATCAAGCGGTCCGCTTCATCGATAATGATCGTTTTCACCGTATGCGCGGTAATTTTTTTCTTTTCAATCAATTCCAAAATCCGACCGCCTGAACCCACAATGACATGCGGTTTTTCTTTTAATTTATCAATTTGTCTTTTGATATTCACATCACCCAGCACAGAAGTCGAAGTGACTGACAGATTGGCGCCCTCTGCCAGCCATTCAATCTGACGAAGGATTTGGATCGCCAATTCATGGGTCGGCGCTAAAATCAGCGCTTGCATTTCCCGTTTTGCCGGATCGATCTTCTGTAACAATGGCAGCAAATAAGCCAGTGTTTTACCGGTTCCGGTCGGAGACTGGCCAATAATATCCTTACCGGACAAGGCCGCCGGAAGAATTTTGGCCTGTATGGGAGTCGGTGTTATAATCCCCCTGCCGGCCAACGTAGAAATGAGAACTGGATCTATTCCTAATTGTTCAAAATTGTCTTTCATTTTTTATGCTCCTTACTAAAAATTTTCTTTACTTTTTTCGTACGTATATAGTATACTATAGAAAGCCACAGAATAGGTCCAATGAAATTGCCATTTGTCCTTCTCAAACTGTATTCAAGTAAGGGAAGTCCCAATGCGTAGTGTTCGCTTGAGCCAAAAGTTTCTGGGTAATATATTTTGAGGAGGCTATATACTATGGCACAAGACAAAACTTTAACTTGCCGCGATTGCGGTGCGGAATTCATTTTCTCCGCTTCAGAACAGGATTTCTTCGCTTCGAAAGGCTTCACTAACGAGCCTGGTCGTTGCCCGGACTGCAGAGCAGCCCGCAAACAACAAAACAGCGGTCGTAGCGGCGGTGGTTACCAACAACGCGAAATGCACGAGGCAGTTTGTGCAGCTTGCGGCGTAACAACCCAAGTTCCTTTCCGTCCAAGTGGCGATCGTCCTGTATATTGCAGAGACTGCTTCCAAGGCAGCAGACGCTAATTCAATCGCTAAACGCCTCCGTCAGATGACGGAGGCGTTTTTTTATACCTGTTTATTATCCGGTGTATCCTGAATGATTACCGAAGCCTGATCATTAAACGGGTTACTGCGTACCGCCAGAGAAAATAGATATGGATAATCCTTTTGCAAATATTTCATATAAGCCAGCCATTCCTGGCCAAGCAACCGATAGGCCCGGCCAATATCAACGCCCAGATGAGCATAATCGGCGGCAGGCAAACCGTCCAGGCTCGGTCTGTATTCAAGTTCTTCCGTTAAATGGAACACTGCCCGCATTAATGCAGTAAATGTATCATGCTCCAAAAGATTGGGGTTCGCCAGCAAACTGGTCAATATCTGCCGTTTGCCGGACAAAAAAATTTTTAAGCCTGCCAAATCGCCTTTTTTTGCATCAATACGAAAAATATGTTTTTGCAGTTTTTCACTGGCATTGCGGAATCGCTTCTCGTCCCAGTCTGCCTCTACGCTGATTATTTTTTTCAGCGCCGCCGCTTGATGGTCAAACGCAAAACAATTGCCGGCCAATTTTATTCCTACCTCACTGAAAAAAACGCCAATCAGCATATTCATCTTCGTCATAAGCACCCGTTTTTCCCTGATGCTCAGCAAACGATGGAGCAATAACGTGATTAACAAAACTTCAATTGGAACAAACGCCAAATCTTGCAAAAAGTGAAACGCCGTATCATGGACGTTGTGGAAAATAGCAATCTGGACAGAAAAAATCACCATTGATGCTATGACCAAATTCAACCCAAACCAAACTTGCCACGGCATTATTCTTCACCTTCCAACACAGTATGGTT
>CAYUNV010000074.1:6459-7114 GCA_964446265.1 uncultured Negativicutes bacterium
ATATCCACAATCATTTTCTCCAATTTAATCGCAAACCGCTGATCATCCTCGACCGTCCGTTTTTTCGGCCCTTTTGTTCTGCCGCCGCTGCGGCGGAATTTCGCTTTCATGTTTCGCTCCTCTAATAAAAAATCCATTTGATCAGAACAATATTCCCTGCCCGTCGGACTCAAAGAGGCCGCATGTTTTCCTAAGACCATGGCAGCCAGGCCCCAATCTTGCGTAATCACAATATCTCCAGGCTCACTCAGGTTCATCACTTTGAGATCCGCTGCCTGCGCATCATTTTCCGCAACCACATGATGATCTGAGTAAATGTTATGATTAAAACTAGCAACCGTCCAAACCGGAATATTATATTTCTTCCCTTTCTCGCAACAGATTTGCAACGCCATTTTAGGACAGGCATCCGCATCCACTATTATTTTCATAATTTGTTCTTTTTCCTATCTTTCTTCCTTAGTTGTTTGGAATAACTATTTACGATACAATAAGATAATGGATCCAATACATCATGGCAAAAGGAGTGGGTGCATGAGCATGCAAAACATTATGGATTTCTACGAAGATCTGGATTTCGAAGAAGCCGAAATCGAAGAGGAACTCACAGCATTTTTCTTCGAAATCAGCCCTGACGGCAATTATGCTTTGGTAA
>CAYUNV010000074.1:7124-13324 GCA_964446265.1 uncultured Negativicutes bacterium
CCGACGAAGATGGAAATATGCCAAAAAGTTTAAAAGAACCGGTCATCTTTGCCTATTATACCAGTGAAGGGTCCTTTCTGTGGAGTGCCGGTTTTAAAAATTCCCAGCTGTTTAAAGAAATATGGTCCGCAGGCCAAACCCCCGAACAAAAACTAACCGCTGTACAAAACTATAAAGAAGCCCACCCGTAAAAGCTTCCCCTGAATCAAAGAGGAGAGAATTTATTCTCTCCTCTAAAAGCAACCATCCTTATAGTAAAACGGAACACCTCGCAGCAAATGTTGCGAACCCACTAACAGAGACTTTTCGGACAGAAGCCACATTCCCCACAATAAATCGATGAAATAAATGGATTTGGAAAACGAAAAACACTACCCCTCTAGATCCATGACCTTTTTGCAACAACTTGGAAATCTACATTCCCGATTTCTATAGTACCATGGAATTTTATTTTTTCTACAAGGATGGTGCTTGAGTAAAGCATATCATGAAATCTGAATTTTCGCAATAGTGTTTTTTGCTTATTGGTATATTTATTTTTCCAGGTACGAACAGCAATAGTCAGCTACCGTTTGAACTTTCAGTTGAAATTTGGCGTTGGCAGGAACTTGAAAAACGTCACCGCCTTGAACTGTTTTCCATGCTTGTTGGCCGGGAAGGAGGATCTCCATCTGGCCGGCTAAAATTTCCATTACTTCAGCGGCTGCTGTGCCAAATTCATACTCCCCCGGTAACATAATCCCCAAGGTTTTTTTTGTGCCGTCAGGAAAGATCACCGTCCGGCTGGTTACTTTGCCATCGAAATATATATTCGCTTTTTTTACGATTGTTACATTTTCAAATTTATCCATTAAACGTCTCTCCTTGCGATTCTTTTTTTATTAATTCGTTTAGCGAGCTGATTGTTGGCTCTGCATGGTATAATAAATAATAACATAGTATATAAGAAATGGAGATGATTACAGTGAGTTTCAACCTACACACAGGCTTAAAAGGAACAAAAACTGACGTCGTTACGGATCAAAATACAGCAATTCGTTACGGCAGCGGAGGGGCCGCAGTATATGCCACACCTGCTATGGTTGGACTGATGGAAGCTGCCTGCCTCTCTGCCGTTGATCCGCTGCTGCCGGAAGGAATGGCAACAGTCGGTATTAGCCTCAATATCCGCCATCTTGCAGCTACACCGGTTGGCATGTCAGTCCGGGCTGAAGCGGAATTGATAGAAATCGACAAAAAGCGTTTGGTTTTTGCCGTCCAAGCTTTTGATGATAAGGAAAAAATTGGCGAAGGATCGCATGATCGCTTCATCATTGACTTGGATAAATTCCTGAAAAAGTCCGCTGACAAAGGAAAATAATTTGCCCTTTTTCAACAGCCTAGTGGTGGCCAAATGGCCACCATTTTTATACCCAAATCTACTTCGATGAGCGGGAAGTCTTTCCTACAGCAGGACTTGCTGTTTTTGTCAATTTTTTGTCATCATAACACAACTTGATAAAAAACTCCGGCGGCACCCGTTTTTCCGATGTGCTGGTTTTCATCTCGATCACTTCAATGTTTTTATGCGCTGCTATCCATGCCGTAACTTGAAGTTTCAATTCCTCCAAGGTTTCTTGATTTGAATTCGAAAAATATTTAGTCTTCATTTGTTCTCCTTACTGCTATTTCCCAACAGAAATTTTCAGCGTCGTATTTCCTGCAATACCTCGTTTATGTCCGGCAATTCCGGTATGGGATAAATTTTAATCCAAACAACTTTTCCGGTTTCATCAAGCAAAACATTGGCTCTTTCTGAGATTCCTTCTTGTTCACGAAACAACCCGTATTCCGCGGCAATACCGCCATGCGGCCAGAAATCCGCCAGCAATTTTACATTGGCAATATGCAACTCTTTGGCCCAGGCGTTCTTACAGGGGTAAGAATCAACACTTAATCCGAGAGGAATAGTATTGTATTTTTCAAATTCAGCAAGATTCGCTTCCAATGATTTCATTTGCTCCGCGCACACCTGAGTCCAAGCCAACGGATGCCAAGACAGAAGAACCTTTTTGCCTTTATAAACTGATAAACGTACCTCCTGCCCCCGATTATCTATTAGGGTAAAATCAGGCGCATATTGACCGATAGTAATTGGTTTCATGCCGTTCATCCTTTCATTTTCCCATTTGATCAAATGGTATTACGAACAGACAGCAACTCTTCAATCGTTGAGGTTTATTTACATTCTGTATATTTCTTCTTCCAATCAAAATATCCCTGCTAATAACATTTGCATCCCGGCTTAAATAGAAGGAGTTTTCCCGTTTTATCGCAAAAATATACTGTAATAGCTGATAAATAACGTTGGGGAGGAACCTATATGGCGATAGCAGCAGTCCCGGTTGACCAACGAGTGATTGATATTGATTCCCGCCGTTTTGCCTCGATTGAAAAAGCGTTGGTCGAACTCCTCACAAACAGCGATGACAGTTATACAAGGCAAGAAAACGAAGGACTTGCTGTCACCGGCACAATCCAGCTCATGTATGAACGTCATTTATCGGGAGCCGTTTTGTCCATCACCGATCAAGCTGAAGGTATGGGGTTAGAGCGCTTGCGGTCCATTTTAACTTACGGCGGCGCCCATAGCCCACTCTCCAAAGGACTAGCCAGCGGCCGGGGATACTTTGGCCGTGGATTAAAGCAAGCGGTTTTTGGTCTCGGACACGGTTGGATTGAAAGCATTCAAAACGGTCGGTTTGCCCGTGTTGATCTATTTCGTGACGAAAACAGTGCTTATCTGTATAACGATTTTGATAGCGACCGGCCGGCAACACCGGAAGATTACCGGCGCCTATCCCTGCTGGAAAACTGCAATGGGACACAAGTTAATATTATTGTCGACAATCCTCTCGTCAATATCCCTTATTTTCAATCCTTGCTTTCCTCACTAGCCAACAACATTTATTTGCGGGATGTTTTGCAGCGCCGTCATCTGTATGTAACCAATCATCAACGCGGAAAATCAATTGACCGGAAAGGGCCGATCCGCTATGAAGAACCGGCATCCACAGTACTCATTGGTCCGGATGAGCCCGGATACTTCACTTCCTATGGGCAAAAATATGAATTCAAACTAACCTTAAAACGCTCGCAATCTGTCGATCTGACGTTAAAAGGTGATGAACGAACCAACGGGTTGCTGGTTATCTCCGGTAACGCGGTCTTAGATTGCCAATTTTTCCACTACGAAAACCAATTGGGTACGGAATATTTATTTGGCGCGGTTCGCTGCCCTGTTCTCTCCATTAAACTAGGACAAGGAACGCCAATCATCAGCGATGACCGGGATGGATTAAACATGAAAGATTCGTTTGTCCTGGCGTTTGCCGCAGCAGTCAGCGACATGATTGGCCCTTATGTCAAAGCGGAGCAAGCACGTCTCAGCCAGGTCGACCGGGCAATTACTTCCGATAGAACCCGGACGATGATCGATCATCTGTTGCAACGGATGAACCGAATCGCAGTCGAAGACCTGCGAATCATAACACCCTACGGTCCCGGGTCCGGTACCTACGGCCCTTATCCAAGCGGCCGGCCGGCGGCTTTACGCTTCACTACCCCCTTTTACTACCGTAAAGTGAACCACCCTTTTCATGTTACACTCATGATTGATCGTTCGCAGTTTGCCGACAAAGACCTGCTTACTTTTTCTTATCTGTTGCCTCCATCCATTCAAGTCGAGCCAACCCCATTGGTTATGACAATCGCCGACCTGGAACAAAACGACAAGTTCGAATGGACTTTTACTGGCAGCCAGGTAAAAGATCAAGGCCGGATCGGCGTAACAGCCGGACGGTATTCTGCCTGGTGTGAAGTTGTCATCGCCGCCGATACTTCCGGCGCCGGCTACCACCATCCAAGCGGAAAACCGCCAAGAGTGTGGGACCAGGACAACTCAGCCGATTTGTTCGCCGGCTATGAAATACGCAACTTGAACAATGAACTGGACCGGGCTGTTTACATTCCCGAAGAAAGGCTGATCATCATTAATACAGGCGCCCCTACGGTACGCCTCTATGTCGATGGAAAAGGCCACTTCCGGGATGCCGCCCGTCTGCTGTTAGCCGAATTGTTTATGGAGGTCATCGTTGATGAACTGGCACGACGCTACGTTGACCGTACCAGCCATAAAGGCGATATTGATACCTATCACGCAGTCAAACAAGATCTGATCCGCCGCTACGGAACAGAAATTCACAAATCGTTTCTTAACGAATAAAGCTGATAAAATTTTATACTTTCTGGTGCACCAAAAAAGAGTTTGAACCGCTAATCGAACGAACGGCTCAAACTCTTTTTTACTTTATCGGATTAATTTTCCAAAGTAGAAGTGCAATTCGGACACCGACTCGCTTTCAATGGGATCGCAGAAAAACAAAACGGGCATTCTTTTGTAGTCGGAGGAAGCTTTTCCGGCTCACGTTTTAGCCGGTTAAGCTGAACAATCAGCAGGTATATCGCAAACGCGACAATTAAAAAATCAATCACGGTGTTTAGAAAAAGACCATAGTTTAACGTCACCGCGCCGGCATCTTTTGCCGCTTTTAAGGTAGGATAAGATGCGCCGGACAGAGTGATAAAGAGATTAGAAAAATCGACTTTGCCGAGCAATAGGCCGATTGGCGGCATAAGAACATCACTGACAAACGATGAGACGATTTTGCCAAATGCGCCGCCGATAATGATCCCGATGGCCATATCGACAACATTGCCACGCATAACAAATTCTTTAAACTCTTTAAGCATAACTTTTCCCCTCCCTATTGTTTACGCTTATTAAAAATTGTTTCAACGCAGAAGGAGAAAAAACCTTTTTTTATGCACCGGCGACAGCAAAAGCATCATTGACAATGATTTTCGCTTCTTCCTGTATTTTTCTAAGATGCGCTACGCCTTTAAAGCTTTCCGCATAGATCTTATACACATCTTCCGTTCCAGAAGGCCGGGCCGCAAACCAGCCATTTTCCGTACAAACTTTGAGGCCGCCAATATTCGCCTGGTTCCCCGGGGCTTTGGTCAATTTTGCAACAATTTTCTCCCCGGCCAGAGTCATTGTCGTTACCTGTTCCGGCGATAAGTTTGTCAATACGGCTTTCTGCTGCGCGTTCGCAATCGCATCAATCCGTTCGTAGGCCGGCGCGCCAAAACGTCCGGTTAATTCCCGGTAATGTTCACCGGGGTCCCGCCCGGTTTTAGCCGTGATTTCCGCGGCCAACAAGCAGAGAATGAACCCATCCTTATCGGTAGACCAGGCAGTGCCGTCTTTGCGCAGGAAAGATGCGCCCGCACTTTCTTCCCCGCCGAAGCCGAGCGAACCATCCAATAATCCTTCCACAAACCATTTGAAACCAACCGGGACTTCCATTAACTTTCGGTTCAGATCGGCGGCAATGCGGTCGATCATCGAAGAAGTAACCAGCGTTTTCCCAATGGCCGCATTAGCCGGCCAAGCCTTACGATGACGGAATAAATAAGAAACTGCTACCGAAAGAAAATGGTTAGGGTTTAAAAGTCCTGTACTCTTCGTTACAATGCCGTGGCGATCAAAATCAGGATCATTACCGAATGCAAGATCATATCGGTCTTTCAAATCAATCAATCCGGCCATTGCATACGGCGATGAACAGTCCATCCTGATTTTTCCGTCGCTATCCACATTCATAAAGCTGAATGTCGGATCAGGATGCCCATTCAGCAATTCAATCGTAAGCCCATACCGTTCCGCGATAGGCTGCCAATATCCAAGACCTGCGCCGCCCAAAGCATCGGCGCCAAGGACCAGTCCCGCAGCTTTTATCGCTTCCATATCAATAACGTTCTCTAAATCATTAACGTAGGCTGTAACATAATCATATTCCCTTATATGTCCGCTTTTCCAGGCTCTTTCATAGGACAAGCGTTTAACATCTTTGTTGCCATTTTGCAAAAAACCATTTGCCAGATCGGCAATTTGTTTGGTAACGTTGGTATCTGCCGGTCCGCCATTGGGTGGGTTGTACTTAATGCCGCCGCTGTCAGGCGGATTATGGGATGGTGTAATGACAATACCATCTGCCAATCCGGTGGCCCGATTTTTATTGTATGTCAAAATTGCATGCGATATCACCGGAGTAGGGGTATAATTCCCGTTCTTCGCGCAAAACACGGGGATCCCA
>CAYUNV010000075.1:0-13074 GCA_964446265.1 uncultured Negativicutes bacterium
TATTTTTCTTTCTATCTATACTATAAAACATTTTTTCTCTTGCAACCATTCTCTTCGTTGGGAAAATATCAAAAAATGAAAATAAAATACGCATATACTGCATAAATGTAAAAAAACCGCCCTCCAGGGCGGCTTTACAAATTCTAATCTTCTAAGAACAATAACACTACGTCGCGGGCAATTTGTGCAACAAGCTGGTCGTGATAGTCATTTTCCTGGTGGCAACGTTCCCGCCACTCTTCTTCCGCCTCCCAGTCGCGCCGTTGCAGTTCCCACTCATGTCGTTCGTTTTCCAACCTTTCACGATATATCCGCTCATTTTCCTGTCGTTCGTGCCGCTGTTGTTCACGCATTTTTTGTTCGTGTCTTTGATCGTCTTTTTTGTGCTGCCATTGATCGTGCCTTTGTTCTTGCTTTTGATCCTGCCACTGGTCATTTCTCGGGGAAGCTTCAAGCGAAGCGGTACCTATACCAAACTGCAGAGCACTTACTAACATCGAATAAGCAATTACTTTTTTCATCATTTTCTTCACAATAACCACTCCCTGCGATCTTTTATATTCACAGTATATCTGCAAAATGTGACAAAACTATGAAGGGTTTGTGAAGAGAAAATGAAATATTAATCTAATTCATTATAACTGCAGACCACTTGCGCAACCGATTTTGCCGCCACAATCAAGGCATCCTCGTCGATATCAAATTTAGGATTATGGTTAAAGTACGCTTTATCCACCCCTTTAGGTTTACAGCCAATAAAGAAGAAACAGCCAGGAATTTTTTCCGCATAGTAGGCAAAGTCTTCTGACCCTGAAATCATTGGAAATTCAATAACCTGCTTTATATCTGGGTCGTTCATACTTTCCAGGCTAGCTTTAACGGCTGCCGTAACCGTTGGATCATTGCATAATGGCGGATAATCATGAGTATAAACAAGTTCACATTGAACCCCGAATTCTACTTCAATTCCATTGACAATGCGGCGGAATTCTTTGTCGATTATCTGTTGTGTTTCAACCGTCATATAGCGAACATCGCCTTCGAGTTCGACCCGGTCTTTGATGATATTAAAAGAACCCTTGCCATCGAAGGAACCAATGGTTATCACGCCGACATCAAAAGGATTTAATCTACGGCTAATGACGGTTTGAACTGCAGTGACAAAATATGCGCCGGCAACAATCGCATCATTGGCCATGTGTGGGGAAGAACCGTGGCCGCCCACACCCTGAAGCGTTAATTTGAAATAGGATCTCCCTGCCATCGCATAGCCGCTGCGATAACCCACAACACCTGCTTCAGCTGTCGGGAAGAGGTGCACGCCAAAGATAGCATCCAGATCATCCAGTACACCGGATGCAAGGATGCTTTTTGCCCCGCCGGGTGGTGTCTCTTCGGCATGTTGGTGGATAATTTTGATCGTTCCCGAAATTGATGCTTTGAGCTGAATTAGACAATCGGCAAGAACCATTAAATACGCGGTGTGACCATCGTGTCCACAAGCATGCATGGCTCCTTTATTTTTTGATTTGTATGGAGCTTCAGTTTCTTCAACGAGAGGAACCGCATCAAAATCAGCACGCAGGCCAATTGTTTTCCCAGGTTTTGCGCCCTTGATAGTCACGATGATGCCAAAACCATTGCCCACGTTTGACTGGATCGCCACGTCCTTACCCTTATAAAAATCTAAAATGTATTGCGCTGTTCTTGCTTCCTGAAAGGATATCTCAGGGTTTTCATGCAAATAGCGGCGGATTTGAATTATTTCTTCTTTCCGGGCTTCCAACATCTCCATTAACCGCTTTTTCATATTATGTATTCCTTCCCTTCATTATCTGTTTCATGTCTGTAAAGCACTGTCAAATTGGAAGTTCACTTACTACGAAGTTTATGTAAAATCCCTAACTGGACCCCAGTCAATCTTCATTTCCAGGCGGACGAACTACAGGAAGATGAATTCCCCAATATAGACAAGCCAAACGTATTCCTACCGTGGTAGCAAAACAAATATACATCGGTTCGCTCCCACTGAGAAAAGAATGCGCAAAGTACAGTGCTAAAGCACCTACGACAGCAGCCAAGGCATAGATTTCTTTTTGAAAGATCATTGGTATTTCCCCAGCCAGCACGTCTCGCAAGATGCCGCCCCCTACGCCTGTAACAACCCCTAAAGTAACAACCACTAGCAGAGTATCCCATCCCTGCGTGATCGCCATAGTGGCGCTTGTTGCTGTGAACGCGCCTAATCCGAGCGCATCACAGATTTGTATCAGATGGCGTACACGAGGTATATAACGATAATAATATCCTACCCCCGCTGCGGTAACCAGACTGATTGTTATATATGTAGCATCACGAAAAGCCATGGGGGGCACATTGCCAATAATTATATCACGCAGCATCCCACCACCAGTAGCCGTTATTACTGCTAGTACCATTACACCAAACAAATCAAGTTCTTTTCGAATTGCCACTACCGCTCCCGAAACAGCAAATGCAATCGTCCCCACAATTTCAAAGACTGTCCAAACCATAATGATCATGAATATCTTCCTTATTAATTTATTTAGATCGATGAAGGAGCAAATCATCAAATATTTCTAGATTCATTCTAACACTTCGTTAAATTGATGGCAAACACCCAATCTATCGTGTCTATCGCTCCAAATTATTTTTAGTTAGAAAACGGATTAGAAAACAAATAAAAAGGACTTGCGAAATTCGCAAATCCCCTTATTTCATACTGGTCGGAGCGACACGATTTGAAGGAGTATTTTCTGTTTTTCATATGTTATCATATGTTTGCAAGTCCGCTAATTACTTAACTTTTAAAGTTCGTATCTTTTTGTTTATTAGTTTTCATTTATATTGATTTTTAAAAAACGTGTCCAAAGTGTGTCCAATAAATTTAATTACTATACATCTTATCTCTTAACGGAGTTCAGTAAGTTTGCCAAACGACCCAGATTCCGAATTATTATATTTACCAAAATTATTGGTGAACACCGCGATGAACCTTGCCATAGCATCCTGGCAAAAAATTTTCAATTGTTTTTAACAAGGGGGGGCATCTTCCACTTGCCTGTGAGAGCTTCTTCTTTCGGCCAATAGAGACGCATCGACATCCAGAACGGGCCATTCGGCGCCGGAAGCCAATTCGCTTCCAGGTCTGCGCCTGGCGATTCATGCTGGATATAAAGGGTGACGCCTCCTTTGCCATCCTGCTTGAGCAACGGCAGCATGGAAGAATTGATCAGATATCGGTTGATTGGGTTGGCGGAAAGCAGGCTGTCTGGCAACTGGTAAAGGGTCAGCGACCAAAATGCGTTGACTGGGGGCAATTGGCCCGGGGCGAAACGCAACGCATACCGGCTCTTTGAGCCGTCCATGGGCTGGCCGTCGCTATCGATCCTGTAAGCCGGATACATGGCTTCCTGCTTGCAGTTGCCGTAAATACCTAATATATCCGCCGCGAAACGATACAGATAATTGTTTTTCATGTACTCCCGTGATCCAAAAAGATCCCCGCTGGTTACCTTGCCGGTTTCAATCTGCGTTTTGATCAATTCATCAAGTTTCGCCCATGCCTCGGCGATGCCGGCTTCGACAGCCTCCACCAGTTCGGGTGATAGGGCTGACGGATCAAACGTGCGTCCCGCACCGATCCCCAGCTTCGAGAATTTTTCCATAAGATCCGTTTCGGAAGGATGTACCGGGCAGAAACCGAGTGCAAAATTGAGGATATTGAAGAAATCCAGCGAGGTTTTCTGAGCTTCCGGACTCAGCGGGGCGATAAAACTGATTGGTTTTTCCTTGACTGGCGGCTTGCCAAGATATGCTGAGAGCATCTGTACCTTATTTCCTGCCTGGATTCTTTTCACGTTTTCCATATCCGCTGGGTTGAACAATTGTGTCCGGAATACAATGAAAACGAATTCGGTCTCGGAACGGATAACCTGCTTCACTCCCTCGGGAATATTGCCATTCCAATCAGGGCCCGCTATTAGAAAGGTACCGCCATCGTTGCCGGTGGCACGACTCCCGATATAGGCGAAGTTGAATGTGTAACTGTCGATCATTTGTGCGGAAAAGTATCTTCCTTTTTCGATCAGCGGCACAGTAAGGACAACCGGTTCGGCGCGCAAATCCAATCCGAGGAACGAATACGGCGTGTCCGAATTTGGAGTTTGGATGGCCTTGTCTTCGGGCGTGAAAACCCTGGCAAAGCTTCGGATCGTATTCCATGGAGCTTTAAATTCAGGATTGGCCGAATCAACAAAGTAGGTGTGCATCACTCTGTAATTGTCGACTAAGGGATAGCCGTAGATGTAAGCCTCTTTCGCGATACTTCGCGCTTCGTCAGGCAGGAGGATCGACGCGAGCGAAATAGTCTTTTCCATTTTTCCTCACTCCTTCTAAGTAATCATGGTTTACGAATGCTGCCATCCCATAAAGGCCATCACGGCTGTACAGGCCAGAGCGCCGACCAAACAGGGAACCAATCTGCCTTCCCTGTTTTGCCGGCGCTTCAATCCACGGGATGCCATGCAGAACGGCTATTCAGCTCTTTTAATTGCTGGTGGCAGCCAGCTTCCGTCCACGATCTCCGATTTCGGCGCATAAAGCCGCATTGTCACCGCAAGTATCCCTTCACCGGGGCTCGGCAGCCAGTTCGATTCTTTATCCGCCCCTGGAGACACGTGCTGCAGATAAATGTCCAGTGAGCCATCCGCATTATATTTGAGATCGTCACGGTCGCCGATGGCGCATCGGTCAAGTTCGTTGGAGTACGGGAAGCCCTCCGCGTCATACATAGTGATCGACCAGAATGCGTCGACTGGAGGAAGATGACCCTTTTCGAAATGGAGGACGTAGTTGTTGCTCCCTTCAAGCGGATTGCCTGCGGCATCACTTACACACAGGGGGTAAATCGCGTCTTCAGGCTGGTTGGCGCCAAGGCCAATCATGGCAACGATGGCACGTGACAGATACTGATTTCCATAAACGCCCATCTTTTCGTGCCCCATCAACCACCCGTTTTTCACGGGAGCAAAGGTGGATGCGCAGACTTTCATGCGCTTGAGGCTTTCGTCAATCGCTTTCTCGAGTCCATCCCTTACCACGTCCGGAAGACTATCCCAGTCGAGACTCTTCCCGGGTTGTATGCCGATGCGTTTTAGCCGCGCAATTTGCGACCAGTCGGTGATGTGAGGCGGGTGCAGTTTCATAAGTTCAGCGCCATAACTGAAATACTGAGCAGCACTCATTTTGTCGGCCTGAACCATCGGCGGGGTCTTCATATCGGTGTTCGGATCGTTCACAAACTTGACCGGTTCAACCGGCTTCCCCCATTTTGAGAGTGGAGTGACGGTATAGCCTGCCTGAACCTGATGCACAGCGGCATAGTCCCGGGGACCGTTCGTCTGAGTACGCCCGATAATCCAGACGTAGGGTGTCGGGGCCTCGATCTTCTCTATCCCTGCGGGAAGATTGCCGTTCCAACCCGGCTGAACGACAGCATAGGCAGCGGCTTGCGTGCCGCTGGTTCGCTTTCCGGGGCAAGCGAAGACGTCGGACCACATGTCTAGCATCGGAAGCAGGTAGTAGCGTCCGTTCGTGTCCGGCATCGACACAATCATGGGCTCACGGGTAAGATCCAGCCACGCTATGGAATAAAGAGTGTCGAAGTTTGGGCGCACAACTTCTCTAAAGCTGGCTGGCGGGAACGCCTGAAAATGATGGAACTCGTTCATAGGACCCATTGCTGGCCGCGTGCCGGCCGGGAAATTCGTTGTGACCCTGCGGGTAATATCCATCAGAATCAGGGGATACAAATAGACATGAGCCTCGATGCCAAGATCAAACGCTTCTTGTTGAGTCATTGGGCATGTCATGTTAATCAACCCCCTCCTTCTCTCTAAAAAATACCGTCGTTACAAGTTTCCCCAGGCTTTCCGATGACTGCGCCGAACCCCGGTCAAATTCGCGAACTGAGCCAGCCTCTTAGCCGCCGAGAATATTGATGGCCCGGGCGGCGACGATGACGATGATAATGAGCGAAATTGAGCTCTGGACCATCATCAGCATCTTGGCGCGGGTTGTCAGCGGCAAGGTATCTGTAGGGCTGAAAGCGGTAGCTGTGGTAAACGCTAAGAACAGGTAGTCCGCAAATTCTGGCTTCCATTCTGGCGGTACGAGTTTATCGGGCGCGCCGTTTTGCGAAAAAAGCCAGTCGGGCCGGGTTCCTGCTTCGTGCATTCGAGCTGCAGGCCCCCCCTGGTCAATCTGCCAGTACAGGAGCGAGAACATCACGATATTTGAGATCCATCCTGCGATGCTAGATGAAAGAAGTTGCACGCCACTGAGCTCCGTCGACCGGTGCAGCATCTCATCGACCAAGTTGGCTATTCCCGTCAAAGTGGCAGCCAACAGCACCACAAACGATAAAAACAATATCGTGCGTTCGATGCGTAACCATCGATCGTTCGCCTTCGTCACGCCGACCGCAATCACTGGTAGAACCATCATAATTCCAAAGGAATAGGCGAACCAGGCAGGCATGACAATAATCCGATCCGGCAGGGCCGATAAGAGCAATATTAGGAACACTATCGTCAGCGCGACAGGCCATCGAGCTTCAAAACTCTGTTTCTGCGATTGTGTTTTCACGGCGATCTCCTCCTCGCAACGCATTTGCCCCGGAAGTAGCCACGGCCCCGGGGTGATAATCAAAGCACGCCTTTGGGGGGCATAAAGTTTGCCGCGGAGTGGTTCCTGTAAAGAATCCCTTTCTCTATCGACTTACTGCTGCTTTAATACGATTTTAAGTTCTGTTTTCTGTGTCCGGAAGCAATTCTCTGGACATGTCTAAGGAAATAGCAATGTCATTTGAAAGCGATAATTCCAGTCCGGAGAAACTGTAGTCCCGACGGCGTTATAATAGGCACTCAAACTTATGCTTGTAGGCTGTTTTCCTATTTTTATAATCTGACTAATTCCTAAACCCACCGGACAGTCCGTTGATCTCCTGTCGGACTTGTAAAATCACAGGTAATGCCAGGAGAAAAAGAAAGAGCCACGCCATGCGGCAGGTTATAACTGACGAATGGCTGCAAGAAAATTCAATGTTGCCCCCTCCATAGTCATGCCGTCAATCACACATAGTCATAGTCATCTTCTATTTATTGATTTCTTCCTGCTACCGATAATATAATTTACTTAATTATCATTATTCGTAATCTTCTCAGTAAGGTTTTCACACTCTAGGTTCTTCTTTACATCTCCATTTTGTACCTGGGTGTAATGGTGAAGTTCTTCGACTAGACTACGTCTAATTGAATAGTCTGAATCATTAATGGCAGATTTTTCTTTCCACTTGAGGAAATCCTGCAAGTCACTCTCCCTTATGCGATTTTCACGACCTAGCATCAATGCGGTAAGTTCACGTCTGCGTATCCATGCCTGAACGCTTCGTTTCGACACCCTGAGGATCTTGGCCACATCTGCAGTAGAATAAAATTTGTCTTCCATGTACACACCTCTTTTCCATCTGCATGATTAACACACTCATTATATTTATTTTTCAGAACCTCAGTACTGTCAATAGTCCACGATTTGTTTAGCAGACATTAATTAGTTATACCGCAAAACCTTATTTTCGAGCTTATGGCTATTGTTTTTATAAGCTCGGCTTCCTTCTTTGCGCTAATAGTAACGGTCACCAAACCGATGACCGTTACTATTCCACAAACCCTTCGCTAGCGACTTACTGTCGCTTTACTGCGATCTTAAGTTCTGTATCTATATCCGGCAGCAATTCTCCGGGCATATCCAAAGTAACTCGCTTAAGGGTACCGGTGAACTTAAATGCGTCGCCGTATTCATCCGGAGCCACCCGATCCCCGCCATCATATCCACAAGGCAGCCCTCCGTGCCGAACACCAACGGAACGGCATGGGGCATCTCGATAGCACCAACCAGTTTCCCGTTAATGTACAACTGCCCGCTGGCAGGAACGCCTTTCCCAACAGTAAAATCCGGTTTGTCCGTTGGCTCGAATTCATAGCGCAGAGAAACTTCGCCTTCCGGAACTTCTTCACTCGAAAAGCGCTTCTCTTCATCCGACAGACTGTTCCACTCCGGCACATCCGGATCGTGCGCCAACAACTGCGTGCACGGAGGAATGAGGCCCAACTTTAGTTGCCGCTCATAGACAATCTTGCGATACTCATCCCAGCCCATGTCAAACTTGCCTTTGTACTTATCCGCCCACTCCTTAGGGACGTGATGCGGCGCATGCCCGGCGCCTGTCGCATAGTAGAGAAAAAATGGTTTTTCCGGTGCGTTGACGTGCGCATCCTGGATAAACTCAATCGCCTTATCAGCCAGATCGATGCTGAGATGGTAGCCGTCCTCCGATTCAGTGGGCTGTTCAATCGAATGGTTGTCATACACGAGTTCTGGATACCACTGGTTGGTATCGCCGCCCAAAAAACCGTAGTAGCGTTCGAACCCGCGTCCTAATGGCCAGCGATCATAAGGACCGGCAGGTGTCGCGTGCTACTTCCATTTTTTACAAACGCCTCTAAGCTTGCATTCCTCGATGGTTCTTGAAATCATCAAAATTCTTTTCAAACTGGATCTTCGAATTGCCCAAAACTCATGCAAGATTATCTGAACGCTTCCACACTGAAACCTGCCCATCAAAACTTATATCCAATAATAAACTGCCCATAATCACCCTTCGCGCGGTTCTCATGATCCACGTCAAAGATCCACTTAGCAATAACAGAGATATTCCCCTTATGAGCCGGAGGTGTCCAAAGAATAGCCGGACCGATGCCAACGGACCTGCCCTTGAAGCTTCCCAACTTTGCACCGCTGCCGCTGTCACCTGAGAGCTGGTTGTAGTAGTAGCCGTGGATACCCAATGCATAATATTGCGCGAAATAATGATGGTTCAGTGCGAAGTCAACATGGAACTCGTTTCCCGACTGGTAATCGGATGCGCTATTCTTCGTATTAAACAAAATTCCGGGCACAACGGATATTTCGTCCCCGGTTTTCATATTGAACCAGGTCACTGCGTAGGAGGTATCGAAGCCCCAATAGTTCCTGCCGGGATTCGCAATATTGCCCGCCCTATAATCACCCGTCGGAATATAGACAGATTGAATTAGTTTATGATGGTAATTGCCATTTGTCCAATACAGTGCCGCTGAAACCATCGCATCACCGAGGCCGCTGCTGGTTTGAGAGCGGGAGATAGATCCTAAGCCCACTCTGACATCAGCGCTCCCATAGGGAACAACGGCTCCGATCTGCAATTTGGCGCCACCCATTACAGGTTTATCATAAGTGTAAAATCCACCCACATAATTGTAAAAAGCATTGACTTTCAAGTTCAGATTAACATTTCCCCCCAGAACGGCCTTATCAGCCTTTCCACCCAAAAACAACATCTGGTTAACAACCATAACTCCGGGAGCCGGCTCTAGTGCTGTGGCAAATGATGCTGAAGCGCCAGGGAAGTAGTAGCTTGCTCCCCCTTCTGTGGCATAGGTCGTATGCGTTCCCAGTAATAGGCCACACAGCAATAAAGTAACCAGAATGATCATACGTTTCATGCGCTCTCCACCTTTTCGTTCTTGGCATTCATTACCTATGCTGTTTTTTTAAAAATTCGCACTTTTTGTAATATAATATTCCTTCAATAGGTCATAAAATCTTCTACGCCTATAAAGGCTCTTGCGTTTCTGTGTATACAGGTTATTGTTTAACCCCATCTCTTCTTTCTCATGTTTTTAATTTCATAATCTCCTGGGCCAACCTACCCTTGCGGATCAGTTCAGCCATATATTTCATGGAAGGATCAGCATGAGCGAAAAAAGATTTGTAGGCTTCACAAAGGTAATTGAGGCCCGGTTCTCCGTCGATTGCATCGACGAAGCGGTTCTTGGGGCATTCGCCATTACATACGAAGAGAAAATCACATTTCCGGCAATATTGCGGCAAGGTATCCCGTTTATCACAGCCGAATTTCCGTTGTTTTTCAGAGGCTATGATTTCAGCTATCGGTGTCTCCAGGATATTGCCGAGGAGATAATTGGGTTCGACGAAATGGTCGCAGGAATATAGATCGCCATTGTGCTCCAGCGCCATACCCAAACCGCAGGTAAGCCCGAAGATGCAGACGGTTCCCGCCATTCCCAGCCAGCCAGCCAAAGCACCATCGAAATTCAAAACAAAAGTTCGTCCAACGTCCCTCTGCACCCATTCGTCAAAAATTTCTATCAGGAATCGTCCATACTGCGCCGGCCGCACGGATCGGTCCGTGACCTGGCTGCCTTCCTGATATCCGTTCTCATTGTCCCGTTCCACGATGGGAATGAACTGGATGTACGGCGTGCAAGCTACATCCCGGAAGAAGCGGTAAACCGCCAATGGATGATCGGCGTTTTTCGAATTGACGGTGCAAAGGATGTTAAACTCTACTTTGTGTTTCTGAAGCAGCCGGACTGCCTTCATGACTCGGTCGAAGGTTCCCCGTCCGCCCTTGTCCTTTCGGTAGGTGTCATGGATTTCCTTGGGGCCATCCAGGCTCAGGCCGATAAGAAAGTTGTTAGCGTGAAAGAAGCGACACCACTCGTCATCAAGGAGTATGCCATTGGTTTGGAAAGTGTTCTCGATCACTGTACCTGGCTTTTTATGCTTTTTCTGGAATTTAACAGAACGTCTGAAAAACTCGAGCCCCATGAGAGTAGGTTCCCCTCCCTGCCAGGCGACGGTTACCCGAGGAATATGGTGGGCGGCAAAAAGCTGCGTGATATAGGCGTCATGCACCTCGTCAGACATATGGAATTTGCTGTCTGGATAGAGCTTGTCCTTTTTTAGAAAAAAGCAATATGCACAATTGAGATTGCAGGCCGCACCTGTTGGTTTGGCCATTACATGGAAGGCCGAAATGGCACCTGGTCGCGGAATAAACGTATCTTGGTTCAAAATATCCTCCTTCCTGCGTCGAAAGTTGATCCACGCAATCGTTTTGTCCGAAGACAGGTGAAGCACCAAGCCAAGTGCAGCTAGAGAATTTATCGGAAGATTATCAGAAACACAGCATATGCTACAGCTCCAGATAGAAGCTGAAATGCAGGCTCATTGATACAGTATAGAACAACCGGGATATCTCTTCTTCCGCTAAAGACCGAACAAACAAATAGCCGATTAGACTAATATATCCGCCATTGCCTACGATGCATAAAACTTCTCACTTCATGATGAAACATCATGGCGATTGTTTCAATCTCCGGCAGCAAATTTACAAATATATAGGCTACGGATGCGCCTGGCGCCGCAGACAGCACACATCGTCGTCCCAATTTTTTCAATAGAAATTTGACCTGAAAGCATGAGAATTGATGCCAATACAATTGCAGTAAGAAGAGATCCTATTTTCAATAATATAAAGATCACATCCGTTTTAAATAATTTTCCATTTAAAGACAACATTGAAGAAAAGCATGGTGCCGAACAATAAAACTATGAATGCCAAGCCAAAGCTCGGGGAAAGAAGTGCCGCTCTAGCCGATCCTTGAAGGTCTTTTACCGTTCTATAGAACTGATACATTCCGAACATCAGCGGCAGTGTCCCGACGACCATGAGAAAAATACCGGCGTGGCCCCCCTCCGAGGCCAACAATTTTATCGACATAGTCTCTGCCAACGATTGCAGCACTTTAACCATTGTGAAACCAAAACTGATAAAAGACAGTGCGGTTCTCACCCAAGCCAACAATGTACGATCCGCCGCCATCAGCGTGCGTCTTTTCCCTAAAGATAATGAATGACCATTTCCTTCTTTAGCTTGTCCAGGCAATTGTTCTTCTGCCATATCCAATCCTCCTCACAACGGCTATTCCTCCACCTGAAAACTATCCATGGATGATACCCATTTACTTAGGAAATAGAAACGTAACTTGAAAACGATAATTCCACACGGGTGCATTCATCGGCCTAACAATATTGTAGTAGGCTCCAAAGCTTACGTTAGTTTGTTGTCCACCGATTTTCATGATTTGGCTGACCCCCATACCGATCGGCACGATCCATCGTTCACCCGACGGACGCGTATAATCACAAATGATTCCCGGCGCAAAAGAAAGAGACATGCCGCGTCGGTGCGGCAGAAAATAGTTGACAATCGGTTGGATAGCCAACAAACTCGTGTAGCGCCCGGACGAAGATTTGCCGGTTGACCCAAGATAACTTACCAAACCGCCATAGACCCAGCGTTTTTCCATCTTTATAACTGCTGCAGTCGGACCGACTCCAAAGGTTTTCGTTCCGTATAGCGGATTATTAGATGTGGGCAACTGTACTATTGGTCCAATTCCCCAGAAAGTCGCACCGGATTCACGCGGGCTTAAATAGAGACTCACCGTACTGTCACCAACACCGGATACCCTTTTCCCCACCGATTTCGGGCTAGCAGAAACTAAAGGAATAACTGTACGAGTGATTAGGTTCCATTCCTTGTTGATGCGAATAGGGATAATGGGCTGTAGGCTAAACGCACGTATAGTTCCCGCCGCCCCGCCGACTGTCACATTGTACTGCAAAGGCAGTGATATCATATTGGCAATGGGATTCTCCGCTTTTCTGCTTAATTCTTCTACATCTTCAGAAGGTTTATCCGCAGCTATTCCGCTAACATTTAGGAAATAAAAATTTGCAATTAAGACTGCAATAATGGCTAAAATCCGGGATCTCATTCTCCTCTGGATCATCATCCCGCTTGATCGCCTCCTTTGCAATCGGTTCTTTGTCGAATGTTGATATAGTTCCGGTTCCACAAAATTTGACGAAGAACGTTATAATCACCGATACTTTTTCCGTCTCGAACTTTATGGGCACAAAAACCACTGCTGAAAAAAACGGGGATCTTAGCAAGTATTCCGACTAGAAATTCCATCACAACAATTTGCCAAAATCAACCCTGCGCTGTATTCATAAGGATTAAAACTTACATTTTCTGTTATATAAATAAAACCGCCAGGTTGCAAACGAATTTCTTCA
>CAYUNV010000076.1:0-13058 GCA_964446265.1 uncultured Negativicutes bacterium
GGTACCGGTAGCTTTACATTTGGATCATGCACATACGTATGAAGGGGTGATGAAAGCAATTCGCTGGGGATTTACCTCCATTATGTTTGATGGTTCTTCTTTGTCTCTTACTGACAATCTCAAACGGACGAAAGAAATTGCAAATATAGCCCATTCACTTGGTATTACTGTAGAAGGTGAATTGGGCTATATTAATTGTTATCGGCCTTCAGAAAATGGCGATGAGGGAAAATTAATAAAATTAGACGTTGTGGCAGACTTTGTCGCTAAAACGAAAATTGATGCGCTGGCGGTTGCCGCCGGCAACAATCACGGCAGTTGTAAAGGTGATGTGCAGTTAGATTTTTCCCGGCTTGCACAATTAAGCTCGCAAGTTAATATTCCTTTGGTTATGCATGGCGGTTCAAAATTACATAAAGAAGATTATCAAAACGCAATCCAGGCCGGTATTGCAAAAATCAATATAGCGACAGATATGTCGTTGGTAGCAGCTGAGAAGTTAAAAGCAGAACTGGCGGCCAGTCCGGCAGCAAACTATGTGCATTTGATGTCAGTCGTCAAAAAAGGAGTAAAAGACTCGGTACGAAAATATATGCTATATTTTGACTGCATTTCAAAAGCAATGTAAATCATGAGGAAAAGCACTTATTCGGAGCGCACGGATAAGTGCTTTTTCGTTGCACCCTTTGTCGTAATTTCAGTGCAGAGAGGGGAAAAGTTGTAGACGAATTTTTATACAAAGATTATAATTGTACTACATTATCAAAACAATATAGAAATTTGAGGAATTTTAATGATTGAAGAAATTACGAGTGTTACTAATCCATTAATTAAAATGGCTGCTTCTTTAAAACAAAAGAAGTATCGTAACGAATTAGGACTGTTTGCGATTGAAGGTATACGATTTGCTGAAGAGGCCGCTGCTTCCGGTTGGGAGACGGAATATTGTTTATATACGGAAGAAGCGGCCTCAAACGATCGGGTGAAGAAAGTTTTATCTGCTTTGCAAAAGCGAAACTGCCGGCAGCAGCAAGTCAGCCAATCGGTTTATGAACGCATCAGCGATACGGAACACCCGCAAGGAATCATGGTGATTGTAAAAAAGAAATCATATGATTTGCCTGAATTGCTGGTTCCCGGCAAAGTACCTTTTTTTATTGTCTTGGACCGCATTCAAGATCCGGGAAATGTAGGTACAATGATACGGACTGCGGATGCTGCAGGCTGTTCTGGTGTGATTTTAACTGATGGCTGCGCAGATCTTTTTTCTGGCAAGGTATTGCGATCGAGTATGGGTTCTATCTTTCATCTTCCAATTGTGAATTTGGTGGAAACGAAGCGGGCTTGCTCGTTTTTTGCCGAACAGGGTATTTCAGTAGCTGCTGCCTGTTTGGATACGCCATTATTATATTGGGATGTTGCGATGAGCGGACCGTTGGCGATTGTTTTTGGCAATGAAGGCAGTGGGATTTCGCAAGAATGGTTGGCTGTTGCTGATAAAAAAGTGAGGATACCCATTTATGGAAATGCTGAATCGTTAAATGTGGCTTCCGCTACCGCGATATTTTTATATGAGGCGGCTCGCCAAAGGCGGTCTTGCTTGTAATTTGTCAGACCGTATGTTATACTGTCGTTAGCAAAGAATTGGCGATTTAACGCTGAACGGAGAGGGTGGTCTCTCTTATGAATACCGAATTTTTATGGAGAATATTCGAAGCTACCGGTTCTATTGCTGCTTATGTGTTATACAAAAAATTAATGCTACAATAATTTTTGCGTTATGATTGTGTACGATGATGGAGAAAGTAGGCAGGGATTTCTTTTTACAGGGAGGATTACCGCCAAAGATTGAAAGCGGTGCCAAAAGAGCCAAGCTGAAGTTCACTCTTGAGTATCTGTGCTGAACGAAGCAATTCTGTGTAGGCCGGACGGTTTTCCCCGTTATAGGAAAAGAGAGTATTGAATTAGGGTGGTACCGCGGAAGCAAGACTTTCGCCCCTTGGTGGGTGATAAGTCTTTTTTTAATGCCTAAAATTTTCTAGGAGGTATATATGGAGAGTCAGCTGAAACAATTGCGTCAAGATGCGCTGGAAGAATTATTACAAGCATCAGATCTTGGCCAGTTAACAGAATTAAGAGTAAAATATTTAGGGAAAAAAGGCAGCTTGACGGCAGTTTTACGAGGTATGGGAGCGTTGACCCCGGAAGAACGTCCGCGGATCGGACAAGTTGTCAACGACATTCGCAATGAATTGGAAGATGTTTTGACCCAGCAAATTAATCGCTTGAAACAGGCGGAATTAACAAAACGGCTGTCTTCAGAACAAATTGATATTACTTTGCCGGGACGGAAAATTTATCGGGGACACAAGCATCCCTTAACGTTGACGATGGACCGCGTGAAAGAAACATTTATGCGGATGGGTTTTACGGTGTCGGAAGGACCGGAAGTAGAAACGGATTACTATAACTTCGAAGCATTGAATTTACCCAAAGACCATCCGGCCCGTGATATGCAGGATTCTTTTTATATTACAGAAGATATATTGCTGAGAACACACACTTCGCCTAATCAGGTCAGGACCATGGAAGCCGCTGGACCTAATAATCCGGTGCGGGTTATTGTGCCGGGAAAAGTATACCGGCGGGATTATGATGCGACCCATTCGCCGATGTTTCATCAGGTAGAAGGGCTGGTTATTGATAAAGACATCAGCTTTGCTGATCTCAAGGGAACCTTGGAGTTATTCATTCATGAAATTTTTGGCGATAGTGTTCGGGTTCGCTTCCGTCCTAGCTTTTTCCCATTTACCGAGCCAAGTGCGGAAGTGGATATTTCTTGCGTTATGTGCGGTGGAAAAGGCTGCAGAGTTTGTTCCGGAACAGGCTGGCTGGAAATTCTCGGTTCGGGAATGGTTCATCCTCGTGTGTTGGAGATGAGTGGCTACGATCCGTCGTTGGTAAGCGGATTTGCATTTGGGATGGGAATTGAACGGATCGCCATGTTGGTATACGGCATTGACGACTTGCGTCTGTTTTATGACAGCGATTTGCGGTTTTTACGGCAATTTTAAGAAGAATTACTAAATAAGCAGTGTTGGGCTTGAAAGGAGATCAAGATGCGTGCATCGATAAAATGGTTAAAAGATTATGTTCAATTCGACGAAACGCCGGAAGAAATTGCCGATAAATTAACGATGGCCGGTGTTGCCGTAGAAGCGATTGAATATTTAGGGGAAAATATTGAAGGTGTCCTGACGGGTAAAATTGTATCGGTTAAACATCACCCGAATGCTGACAAATTATTACTTTGCAAAATTGATATCGGGAAAGAAACGTTGGAAATTGTAACCGGCGCGCAGAATGTGAGTGCCGGGCAAATTGTTCCGGTTGCCGTGAATGGGGCAAAACTCCCTGGGGGCAAAGAAATTTTTGATACAGATTTCCGTGGGGTATTATCACAGGGGATGTTGTGTTCGACCAGTGAATTGAACCTGGATCCAAAGTTGTTGCTGCCGGAGGCAAGAGAAGGCATCTATATTTTGCCGGAAGATACGCCGGTTGGCGTGGATATTAAAGAAGCTTTAGGACTTGATGATGTGGTATTGGAGTTTGAATTAACAGCCAATCGGGCTGATTGCTTCTGTATGTTGGGCTTGGCAAGGGAAATTTCTGTTTTGACAGGAAACCCATTAAAAAAGCCAATGCTCAGTTTACGTGAAGAAGGAACGGAACCTGCTGCAAACCTGATCCGGATTTCCATTGAAGATCCGCATATGTGTCCACGGTTTACCGGCAGAGTTCTTCAGAATATTAAGGTCGGCCCGTCGCCGGCTTGGCTTCGGCATCGTGTCCAGGCGGCAGGAATGCGCTCAATCAGCAATGTAGTTGATGCGGCAAACTTTGTCATGCTCGAACTTGGATTGCCGATGCATACGTATGACTATAATTTGCTGTCCCGGCAGCAAATCAGCGCCCGTCAAGCTCGTCCGGGAGAACGCCTGTTAACGTTGGATGGTGAAAAAAGACAGTTAAGCCCGGATATGCTGGTAATCGCCGATGCAATTCAAGCGGTTGGTTTGGCCGGTGTAATGGGAGGTCTTGCGACAGAGATCACTCCCCAAACAAAGACCGTATTCGTAGAAGCGGCTGCTTTTAACGGTACGTCGATCAGAAGAACATCGCGGGCCTTGGGCTTGCGTTCCGAAGCATCCGGACGGTTTGAGCGGGGCGTAGATCGTGCTGATGTTACACGGGCCTTGGATCGTATCGCTCAAATTCTGGAAGAAATGGGTGCTTGTAAAGTATGCCCTGGAATTGTAGACGTATATCCCGGAGTCAGTTTGCCGAGCCAGATCACCTTTACGGCAGCGCAGATTAATAAACATTTGGGTACTGATATTCCCCAAGCTGTTATGGTGGAAATACTTCGCCGCTTAGAGTTTGCCATAGACAAAAATGCGGAAGTCGTTACGGTAACAGCGCCAACGTGGCGAAGCGATGTAACGTGTGTTGCCGACATCAGTGAAGAAATAGCCCGGATTAATGGTTTTGACAAGATCGTTGCTACTACGCCGCAAGGTTATATGATGCAAGGGAAACAAAGCGAGGCGCAAGATCTTCTCGATACAATCCGCGAGATATTATCCGGTAATGGGTTCGATGAAATTATGTCCTTTAGTTTCACGAGTCCGTCTGTTTTGGATAAATTAAATTTGCCGGCGGATGATCCTTTGCGGAAGGCAATTCCGGTTTTAAATCCGATCACAGATGATTTTCCTTTACTGCGTACCAATTTGTTGGGCGGGGTTTTAGAAACGGTTGCCCGTAATTTATCAAGAAAAAATGATGACATGTGTGTATATGAGTTAGGCGCGGTTTATTTGCCGGAAGCTTTGCCATTGAAGACATTGCCGAACGAACCGTTGATGTTGTGCGGAGCAATGCTGGGTAAGCGATACGGGCTTGCTTGGAATCGTCCACGTGATTTGGTAGATTTCTATGATGCTAAAGGAGCAGTCGAAACGTTGCTTGAAGGATTAGGGATCAAAGGATACCAAGTTGCAGCCGGACAAAACATATCGCTGCATCCCGGAAAAACAGGTTTGTTTATCAAAGACGGAGAAACGTTAGGTATTGTGGGGGAAGTGCATCCGCAGGTACTTGAAGCATTCGACATAACACGGAAAGTGTATGTTTTTGAATTAAATGTGCAAAATTTGATTAAACACGCGCTAATTTCCGGTCATTATACTCCAATGCCGAAATTTCCTGCTATCATTCGTGATTTGTCACTTACCCTGCCGACCAGTACTCCGGTTGAAGAAGTGTTAAATGAAATTCGAAGCAACAGCGGCGATTGGTTGGAGACGGTAACGTTGTTCGACGTTTATACTGGCGGACAAGTTGAGGAAGGCATGCGAAGCTTGGCTTTTTCACTCACATTCCGTGCTGCTGATCGAACGTTGACGGATGAGGAAATTAATGAGTGCCATGAAAAAATAGTAGAACATTTGGCAGAAAAAATGGCGGCCAAATTACGGAAATAAGACAACGTTTACTATGAAAACGATAGGGTTGTTCCTTAGACGGCAGCTGGTTATTAATACCGGCTGTCGTTATGTCTCTTGCCCGGCAGGAATAATAAATAGATAAAGCGAAGTGGTAATCAGCTTACCATAATGATGGGGGTGAAAGTGTGGAAAAGCAAAAAGGCAAGGCTACGGTTGAAATTTTTGGTGAAACGTACATCTTGCGGGGTGACGATGACCCGCAAGCCATTATTCGAGTAGCAGCATTCATCGATGAACGGATGAAACGGATTGCCAGGAACAATTTACGCTTATCACCGACAAGGATCGCGGTGCTGGCTGCACTGAACCTTGCGGAAGAATATTTGCGGTTAGAAAAAGACTATCAGGAACTGGTGGAAATGATTAATGGGGAAAAATGAGCGATTAGACAAAGTTAAGCTTGATCCAAACCGGGTTTTCTAATGTGGGAAAGGATGAAAGACATGGTTGAATTGTTAGCGCCAGTCGGAGGACAAGAGGCCTTGATCGCTGCTATTGAAAGTGGCGCAAATGCGGTATATCTTGGCGGTAAATTGTTCGGAGCCCGGGCATCTGCCCAAAATTTTAGTGAAGAAGAATTAGCGGCGGCGGTACGTTTTGCCCATTTGCGGTTTGTGCGGGTATATGTCACGGTGAATACGCTGGTCGACAATACGGAGTTGCCGGGATTGGTAAAATATCTTCGTTATTTATATACTATCGGTGTTGATGCAGTTATCGTCCAAGACCTGGGAGTCGCAGCAGTGGCGCGTGAGGTAGTTCCCGATATGCCGCTTCATGCCAGCACACAGATGACAGTGCATAATTTAGCCGGAGTACAGTATTTAGCCAAACACGGTTTTAAACGCGTTGTTTTGGCGCGCGAACTGTCAGTTGATGATATTGCCATGATTTGCCGTCAGAGCGGAGTCGAAATTGAGGTTTTTGTTCATGGCGCTTTATGCGTTTGTTATTCCGGCCAGTGTTTGATGAGCAGCATGATCGGCGGCCGGAGCGGAAACCGCGGTCGCTGTGCCCAACCTTGCCGTTTGCCGTACACGTTAGTTGATGAGGCGGGGAATAATGTGCTGCAGAAGCAGGATGCAGGCGAATACCTGTTAAGCCCGCGCGATCTGAACACGTTGGAACTTTTGCCCCAACTAGTGGGTGCGGGGGTTGCATCTTTTAAAATTGAGGGCCGGATGAAACGGCCCGAGTATGTTGCGGTTGTTGTTGATACCTACCGGCGGGCAGTTGATACGTTTTTGCAGGAAGGAAAGTATGAGCCGGCTGACGAGGCTCAAAAACGATTGGCTCAGATTTTTAACCGGGATTTTACTACCGCATATCTCTTGGGAAAACAAGGCCGAAAAATGATGAGCGACCGTCGTCCAAATAACCGCGGCATATTTGTCGGCCGTGTTGTTTCTTATGACCCGGCAAAGAAACAGGCTGTAGTCCATTTGGAGGAGCCATTGGCCCAAGGGGATATCATTGAAGTCTGGGTTAAGGTAGGCGGCCGGGTGAACGTTACCGTCAATGAAATGCAGGTGGACGGACAATCCTGTGAAACGGCTGCAGCTGGGATGAATGTCACAATCCCAGTCCCCGGCCTTGTTAGGACAAGCGACCGGGTGTTTAAAGTATTTGATATGAAATTAACTCAATATGCCCGTTCTTTTTTTACGGATGCCGGTGTTCAACGTCGTGTCCCTCTGTTTGTTGAAGTCGAAGTAAAAGAGGGGCAGCCCTTACGAATACGTATGCAGGATGGTGACGGATTTAACGGGTCGGCGGAAACTGTTTTTTGTGCGGTTCAAGCCCTAAAACGTCCTTTGGACAAGCAAATCATAGAGAAACAAATTAGCCGTTTGGGAAATACTATTTTTCAATTGATGGAGCTTTCTGTCCGGATCGAAGGGGAATTGATGGTTCCTGTAAGCGAGATCAATGATGCCCGGAGGCGGGCAGTAGAAGAAGTGGAGAAGGCGCGGTTGGCTGTTTTTCAGCGTGCGCCGCTTGTACAGCGAAGTGCAGATAAAATTATGCAAGGTATTTTTGCCGGTAAGGAGAAAAAGCAGCGATCGCATCGTCCGCTGTTAGGGGTAAACGCAGCCTCCCTCAATAGCGTGAAAGTTGCACTGGAAAATGGCGCTGATATTATTTATTTTGGCGGCGAAACGTATGAAAAACGGGATATTACAGCCGATGAATATACGGAAGTTTGCCGGTTGGTACGTTTGCAAGGAAAACAAATTGTTCTTAACACACCACGCATTGTGAAAGAATGGCAAATTTCCCGCATGAAAAATGAATTGGAGCTATTTTCGAGTCTTCGGCCGGATGCTGTCAGCATCGCCAATGTGGGGGTTTTGCAATTAGTGCAGCAATATCCGGAGTTAACTTTGCATGGGGATTATCCGTTGAATATATATAATAGTGCGGCGGTACAGTTTTTTGCTCAAGAAGGGTTCGCCAGCCTGACTTTGTCGCCGGAATTAAATTTTATACAGCTTGAAGCTTTGGCTAGCGGCGCGCGGCCGGCTTTGGAATGTTTAGTACATGGTTATTTTCCCTTGATGATTTCTGAATACTGTGTATTAGGAAGTTTTCTGGGAGAAAATGATGAACGGTGCACCAGGCCTTGCCGCAACCAACAGTATTGGTTGCTAGATCGAATGAAAGAACGTTTTCCAATCGTTACGGATCAGTTTTGTCGTATGCATGTTTTAAACGCCAAACAACTCAGCTTGTTGCCGCATGTTTCGCGTTTTGCCCAGATCGGTATTGACAGGATCCGTATTGAGGCTCATTGGATGAGTGACAAAGATTTGGCTTTTATTACACATTTATACCGGGACCTGCTTGATTGCGATGATAAGGAAATGAGTTGGGCGGAAACACGGATCAACCGTGCTGAGCAGGCAGGAATCACAAGGGGACATTATTTCCGGGGGGTCTTGTAAGGAGAAGATATGAATTTTACAGCATTGAAGACATTAGAATTTATAAAAATTCGTGATTTGCTGGTGGAGTTAGCGGGGTCAACGGCCGGGAAAGAAGTGGCATTAGAGTTGGTTCCGTCGGCAATTCCGGAAGAAGTGCAAAGCCGGTTAGTGCAAACTGCAGAGGCAAATCAAATTATATCGGCAGGATTACAGGTTCCGTTAGGAGGAATTCGCGAAATCCGGGCTTGTACAAAGAGGGCTGAATTAGGCGCTGTTTTGGATCCAGCGGATTTTGTGGCGATTGCCGGAACCTTATATGCCGCCCGGAAAATGAAAACTTTTTTTCAGCCCTTACAAGAAATGGCACCATTATTGTCGCAAAATGCGGCGTATATTGTCCCGCTTCCTGGATTGGAAAATGCGATCAACCAATCGATTAGTGAACAAGGTTTGGTGCTTGATGAAGCCAGTGTAGAGCTGCAGCGGATCCGGCGCGAAACGCGGCTGCTGCAGCAACGAATTAAGGAAAAAGTCGATCACATTTTACATTCGGCGGAATATCAGAAATATTTTCAAGATGCACTGGTGACGGTTCGCGGCGACAGGTATGTAATTCCTATTAAGCAAGAGTACCGCCATCAATTCCCAGGGATCGTCCACGACCAGTCCGCTAGCGGCGCCACGCTGTTTATCGAACCGATGGCAGTTGTGAATATGAATAACGATATTATGCAATTAACCGCTGCGGAAAAAAATGAAGTGCTGCGTATTTTAACCGCATTATCAGGGAAAGTTGGCGCTGCGGCGCAATCGATATACGAAAATATCCATCAGTTGGCCCATCTGGATTTTACCTTTGCCAAGGCCCGGCTGGCTATACGGATGAACGCGGTTCTGCCGGTTATTAATTCTAATGGGTATGTGGGTTTGTTACAGGCGCGTCATCCCCTTATTCCCAAGGATAAAGTGGTGCCGATTGACGTTGAACTGGGAAAAACGTTTACGACCCTTTTGATTACAGGGCCGAATACCGGCGGTAAAACAGTGTCGTTAAAAACAGTTGGATTATTTGCACTGATGGCTCAGGCTGGATTGTTTATCCCAGCGTTGAGTGGTTCGACCATGCCGGTTTTTCAAAATGTATATGCCGATATCGGTGATGAACAGAGTATTGAGCAAAGTTTGAGCACTTTTTCGGGGCACATGACAAACCTTGTGCGTATTTTGCAGGAGGTGTCTTCCCATGACCTAGTTTTGATTGATGAAATTGGCGCAGGAACGGATCCGGAGGAAGGTGCGGCCCTGGCCATGGCTATCCTGGAATATTTGCAAGAAATTGGTGCTGCGACTATTGCGACAACGCATTACAGTGAACTAAAGACGTTCGCCTATACCCGTCCCGGAGTGGAAAACGGCAGTGTTGAATTTGACGTTCAAACCCTGCGGCCAACGTATCGCTTGCTAATTGGTGTTCCTGGCAGCAGTAATGCTTTTGCCATTTCTAAACGGTTAGGATTGTCGGATATGGTCATCGATCGGGCAAGACAATTGATGAGCACTGAACACAAAGAGTTTGCTACTGTTCTGGAAGAATTAGAAACTCAACGGAATTCATATATAGAACGCGCCAGTTTAATACAGACCAAAGAGCAGGAAATCGAGTTGCTGCAAAGACGTCTCCAACGGGAACAAAATGAATGGAGAGAAAAGAAACAAGATTTGCAGAGAAAAGCACGCGATGAAGCTGCGAGCTTAATACGCCAAACACGCCGGGAAGCGGAAAGTTTAATTAAGGAATTGAAAGAGCAGTTTGCCGTGAATGAAGAAAAACAACGGCAAAACAAAATTCAGCAGATCCGGAAACGATTACAGCAGCGAACCGGCGCTTTAACCGGCCTTGAACATCCGGCGATTGATGAGGATATGAAACCAGTTGATATGAAAGCGGTTAAGCCGGGTGATGAAGTATATGTAGCAACTTTAGGAAAGAACGGTAGTGTATTGTCTGTCGGCGCTGATGACCTAACAGTACAAATCGGAATTTTAAAAATGAATGTTTCTGCTAATGATTGTTTAGTCAGTAAAAAAAGTACTGTAACTGTAAAAGAAGCAAAAATAGAACGAAAAACGCCAGCCAGGCTGAATGTCGCCCAGTTGCAAGGCGTATCAAGGCAGATTGATATTCGTGGAATGACAATTGACGAGGCGGTTCCAACGTTAGATAAATTTATTGATGACGCGGTGATGACAAATCTTCCAGAGGTGCTGGTGATCCACGGTAAAGGTACCGGTGCGTTGCGTAAGGGTGTTCGTCGTTATTTAGAAAACCATCCGAATGTGCAAAAAGTGAAAATAGGGGAATACAATGAAGGGGGCGATGGTGTTTCTGTCGCTGTCCTTCGTTAAGGAATTACTGTAGCTGCATGCAAAAAGGACCCGGCATAACCGTTTTATGCCAGGTCCTTTTGCTGCAAAGGGTATTTTACATGTTGGGTTATTGTAAAACAAGTAGTATGCTTATTAATTTTTCTTATTAGTACTGTCTGTTTTATTTTGCACTGGTGTAGCTTTATCTACTTTACCGGGTTGCGTTGTTTTACTGTTATCATCAGTCTTTTTATCTGTTTTATCACTGGTAGTAGATACTTTGTCCGGCTGGGTACCTTCAATAAAGTATTCAGGGTATGCGTTTTTATTTTTCGGATCAGTCACCAGCAAACCGTCTTTAGTGGATACCGAAGCGGCAACAACTCCGCTTGGAACTGTAAAATCACGGGCAATTGTTTTGCTTAAGGCGGCGTTCATAAAGGAACGCCATATGGTGGCCGGGAGATCGCCGCCAGTTATTTCGTTGAGGCTTCCACCGCTGTCGTTCCCCATCCAGACTGCAGCTGCTAAATCAGGAGTAAAGCCTACAAACCAAGCATCTTTATAGTCGCTGGTTGTCCCGGTTTTGCCGGCTGCCGGTCTGCCGATATTAGCGCCGGTGCCAGTACCCCGGGTTAATACTCCCCGCATCATATCTGTCAGGATAAAAGCGCTTCGTTCATTAACAACAGCCCTGGAACGAGGTGTATTTTGTTCAAGAATTTTACCGGTACGATCGACAACTTTTATAATTGCAATGGGTTCGGTATGCACGCCTTGATTGGCAAGAACACCATAAGCACTGGCCATTTCAAGAGGCGTAACTCCTCTGGTAAGGCCACCCAAGGCGGAGGCCAGATTCCGGTCGTTCACGTTTCCTTGTAAAACCAGTGTTGAAATCCCCATTTGTTGGGCATAGTACAGGGGTTTGTCTGGACCAACCTCATTAGCCAACTTAACAGCGACTACGTTTATGGAATTTTCTAATGCATTGCGTAATGTCATGCGGCCATGAAATCTTCCGTCATAGTTTTGCGGGGACCAGGAACCAAACGAAATGGGACTGTCATCTACTATGGATGATGCAGTTCTCCCGTTTTCAATGGCAGCCAGGTAAACAAATGGTTTAAATGCAGAACCGGGTTGTCGTTCTGCCATAACAGCCCGGTTAAACTGATCATTGCCACGACCGCCGACCATTGCTTTGATATAACCGGTATGGGGATCAATTGCCACCAAAGCTCCTTGGGGTTGTTTGATACCGTTGCTATCCGTTTTGTAGGTTGGCAGGTTTTGCATTGCCTGTTCTGCTGCTTTCTGCATATCCAAGTCTAACGTAGTATAGATTTGTAATCCGTCTTTGTATACAGCATCTGCGCCATATTTTGCGACAAGCTGCTGTGTTACATAATCGATAAAGTAGGAAGCAAAAGCATTCCCTGATTTGCCGCTGTTCTTGACGATCGTCAATTGTTCATTTTTGGTTTGCGCAGCGGTAGATGGATCTAAATAATTATATTTTACCATTTGATCAAGGACTACGGATTGACGGTCTTTCGCTGCCTTAAAGTTACTGGCAGGGGAATAGTAATTTGGACTTTTGGGTATACCGGCGAGCATAGCGCATTCCGCCAAATTTAATTGCTCGACATTTTTACCAAAATAGACCTGGGCAGCGGCTTGGACTCCGTAAGCACCTTGTCCGAAGTAAATTTGGTTTAAGTACATCTCTAATATTTCAGTTTTGCTGTATTGGCGTTCAATTTGCAGTGCTAGCACGGCTTCCTGGATTTTTCGTTTTAGTGTTCTTTCCTGAGTTAGCAATGCATTTTTTGCCAACTGTTGTGTAATGGTACTGCCGCCTTCAGAGACTTCGCCGTAAGTAATATTAGACCAGATTGCCCGAATGATTCCACGGGGGTCTATACCAATGTGTTGATAAAAACGTACATCTTCGGCAGCGATAAATGCGTTTTGTAGGTCCTTGGGAATTTTATTCATTGGCACAAGAACGCGGTTCTCGACAGAATGAACATTGGAAATCAATTTGCCGTTAACATCATATATCTGTGATGAAGCGGCGGGGCGGATCTCGCCTTTTAACCCTGGTGCAGTCTGGATGCTGGCAGTCAGAAAACCTAAACCGGCGCCAATCGCCATGATACCGATAATAATGACTGCTAAAAGTGCT
>CAYUNV010000077.1:0-13045 GCA_964446265.1 uncultured Negativicutes bacterium
GCAAGGGGGATTTGAATCCGGCTTAGTCGGCGGATTGGCGGATTGGTTTGCCGTGACGGCGTTGTTTCGTAAGCCGCTGGGTTTTGGCTGGCACACTGCGTTGATTCCGCGTAACCGGGAGAGCGTGATCAACGGTATTTCCACTGCGGTGGAGAAAGAATTTTTGAGTGTAGATTCGCTGAAGGAGCGGTTGGACCGCGTCAGTTTTGTTGCTGTGCTGGTGGATTGGCTGGAGAATAAAGAGGGCCGCCGCGTTTTTCGCAATGCGATGGAACATGTTTTGCGCAGTGTTTTTGCGCAAATGGACCCGAAAGCGATTGCTGACGTGATCGAGCAATTTATCAAGAGCCGGTCTGGCGAGTGGCCGTTGGCCTCACAGTTGCGTGAGTTATTGCAATGGATTTTGCAGAACCATGAAGAGGATAAAATAATTAACTATATATTGGATGAATTGCAGGCAAAAGCCAAGAAGCCGGCGGCTCGGGAGATGATTCTGCGCTATTTGCGGGCCTATACGGAACAAGACACGCAAAATTTCTTCCAAAAACTAGCGCTGAAAATCGGTTTGGCAACAGACAGTATTAATTTGGAAGATGCGGCCGACGCATTGCAGCAGGAAACGCTGAAGCTGCTGAGCCAACTGCGGGAACCCGATCACCCTTTGCGCCGCTGGCTGACGGAGGGGCTGGTGGATATTGCCAGCCACATGGGTTCTGATTCACGCTGGCAGCATGCCATTGCCGATTGGCAGACGGATTTTATGCAGCGGGCCGAGTTAACCGGGGTTTTGACGAAGCTGTCCGAGCTTTGTCTGCAGCGAGGCCAGAAGCATGCGTTCGTGTGGCTGTTGCTGCAAATTGACCAATATTGGGATTCGGTTCAGGCAGATCCGAGGAAGCTGGCCTGGCTGGAGGCGTACTGCAAAGAGATGGTATTCCGTATCTTGGAAACGGAGCATCACTGGATCGGAACGGCAGCGCGGGATGCGTTAAGTATTTTAACAAACCGTGATCTCAGTGCGTTTGTAGAAGACAAAGCCGGCGAAGATTTGCAATGGATCCGGATTAATGGGACTGTGGTCGGTGGGATGGTAGGTCTGCTGCTGTCCCTGTTCGGGATTTATGTTTACGATCCGGTAGTGTTGCCGGTGATTCAGTGCTGGCTGCCGTAAAGAAGCCAGAAAAAGTATTATTGCCGTAACCGCTAAATTGTCGTATACTGTAGTGAGATATATCCTTAATTAGATAGAATATAGTGTCATTGGAGGTTTTTCAATATGGAACAAGGAACATTTCGTGTAAAAGCCGGTTTGGCAGAAATGCTGAAAGGCGGCGTTATTATGGACGTCACGACTCCTGAACAGGCAAAAATTGCGGAAGAAGCAGGCGCGTGTGCCGTTATGGCGTTGGAACGCGTACCGGCTGATATACGGGCAGCCGGCGGTGTTGCCCGCATGGCAGACCCGACAGTGGTTCTGAAAATCATGGAAGCCGTGAGCATTCCGGTTATGGCCAAAGCACGGATTGGCCATTTTGTTGAGGCGCAAATCTTGGAAGCGTTGGGTGCGGATTACATCGACGAGAGTGAAGTTCTTACCCCGGCAGATGACAAATACCATA
The DNA here is from genome assembly GCA_964446265.1 of uncultured Negativicutes bacterium. Lineage (GTDB taxonomy): Bacteria > Bacillota > Negativicutes > CTSoil-072 > CTSoil-072 > CTSoil-072. The sequence continues at coordinate 1,620 of CAYUNV010000077.1, forward strand.
TCAATAAAGAACAATTCAAGGTGCCGTTTGTTTGCGGCGCTAAGAACTTGGGTGAGGCACTGCGACGCATTGGCGAAGGGGCGGCCATGATCCGCACCAAAGGCGAACCGGGAACTGGCAATGTTGTAGAAGCAGTCAAGCATATCCGCATGGTCATGAGCGAAATTCGCCAATTGCAGAATCTGCCGGATGAAGAAGTGGCCGCTTTTGCCAAGAACATTGCGGCTCCGCTGGAATTGGTCCATCAGGTTAAGAAACTGGGCCGGCTGCCGGTCGTTAATTTTGCTGCCGGGGGCATTGCTACGCCGGCTGATGCCGCATTGATGATGCACTTAGGCTGCGACGGCATTTTTGTTGGTTCGGGTATATTCAAATCCGGTGACCCAGTCAAACGGGCCAAAGCGATTGTAGCGGCGACCACATACTATCAGGATGCCAAACTGTTGGGCGAGATTTCGCGCGACTTGGGCGAAGCGATGGTCGGTATTGAAATTTCTACTCTTGCCCCGAACGAGCGGATGCAGGAGCGTGGCTGGTAAAAAACTTTGTGTCAGGAGATAGGCGAGTGAGTACAGGGAAAATATGCATCGGTGTGCTGGCTTTGCAGGGCGCTTTTCGCGAGCACCGGCGGATGCTGGAACTATGTGGCGTAGAAACGGTTGAAATTCGCAAACCGGAAGAACTGGATCAAGTGCAAGGCTTGGTCATCCCGGGCGGCGAAAGTACGACGATCGGTAAATTGATGGTCGAATGGGGCCTCATGGAAAAAATTAAAGCCCGGGCTGCGCAAGGAATGGCCATTTATGGGACTTGTGCCGGAATGATTATGCTAGCCAAGGAAATTATCGGCAGTGATCAGCCCCGCCTTGGATTGATGGATATCACGGTTCAGCGGAATGCGTTCGGCCGCCAACGTGAAAGTTTTGAGGCTGAGATGGATGTTCCTGAATTTGGGGACAGCCCATTGCGCGCCGTATTTATCAGAGCGCCATACATTGAAAAGGCCGGGCCGGGAGTGCAAGCCCTAGCGAAGGTAAACGACAAAATCGTGATCGCCCGGCAAGGAAAGTTTTTGGCCACGGCGTTTCACCCTGAATTGACAAATGATGAGAGAGTCCATCGTTATTTTATCAACATGGTTGCCGGCTAAGAGGAAACAAACCAACGACATTCAAGCGTCGTTGGTTTTTCTTTTGCCGCAAAGTGAGCTTTGAGCAGGAGTTTTGTTGCTAGATGTTAAAATTTACAATATAGAAGTGCAAGCTTTTAAGGGAGAACCATAAGCAATGCAAAGGGGGAACCCCTATATGTCCGGTAGGCAGTCCATCCTGCGGCAAATGCGCGAAGAAATGGAAATGAGTACAACAACTCTGCGCCAAATTGCTGCCGATTTTTGCGCGGCGATAGAAGACCGCAGCAGAGGAACAGAAAGTTCGCTGCAGATGCTGCCATCGTTTCTCGATTTGCCGATGGGAAAAGAAACTGGCTGTTTTTTGGCGTTGGATTTTGGCGGTACCAATGTGCGCGCGATGCTAGTGCAGTTGGATGGCCGGAAAAGTACGGTGTTAAAGCAGCAGTCTGCTCCGTTGCGGACCGCAGACGGAAAATATGATTATACGGCAAAAACTTCTTCGGCGGAAGACTTGTTTGATTTTCTTGCCTGCCTGCTTATCACGGTTGCCGAGGGGCAGCCGGTCTATTCTCTGGGGCATACGTTTTCGTTTCCTTGCCGGCAAATAAGCCGGTCACAAGCAGAGTTGATTGCGTGGACCAAAGAAATTGCGACGCCTGGAGTGGAAGGAAGAGAAGTGGGTGGACTGCTGCAGGCTGCATTGGCTCGTCATCAGAGCCGGATTATCCAAACGGCTATACTCAATGATACGGTAGGTACTTTGCTTGCTGCTGCGTACCAGGATCCAACAGCCGACATCGGCGCAATCTGTGGAACCGGCCATAACATCTGTTTCCGCCATGTCGGAACGGATCTCTTTGAACCAATGATCTATAATTTAGAATCAGGAAATTTTTCTTGTGTAAGCCAGAGCCGCTATGACCGGTTAGTGGATGCTGCCAGCGAAAAACCTGGCGCGCAGGTGATGGAAAAGATGGTTGGCGGACAATATTTGGGTGAAATTGTGCGAAGGATGGCTTTGGACGCTGCTGATGCAGGAATACTTTCTCCGCAGTGTGAACAGTATCTCAGCCGGCCCTACAGTTTGACTGCTGTTGACTTGGCTTGTTTTCTCAAGCCGGCTGTCTCCAATCGAGCGCTTAAACTACGCGGAATGTCCGTACAGGAGGAAGAGTTTTTGGCGGATTTGGCGTATCTGGTTTGCCGTCGGTCCGCCCGTATGGCAGCCGCTGCCCTGGTCGGAGTGCTGCGATACTGTGATCCGGATATGCTGCGGACCCATACTGTTGGTATCGATGGCTCGCTGTACAGCAAACTTCCGGGCTATGCAGACTGGCTGCGCTTGGCAGTGAATGAAATTCTATCAGATCAGGCCGATGCGCTGCGCATTACGGCCGTACAGGATGGATCAGGAATTGGTGCTGCCATTGCCGCTGCGATTGCCAGCCCCAAATAAGGGAATGAAATTTTTTAAATAAATTGAGTTGCAGGTAGAGGAGAACGATGCAGTTGATGAGGAAAAGAGGCTTGCGTTACTATGGGAGATGTTTGGGCGCTGCAGTCGTGATTGGCGCTCCGGCTGTTTTTTTAGCGGTAAATCCAATATGGCTGACATTGCCAGAACAATATGGCATGCCGTTGTTAGCGCTTTTGCATGTGGTTTGTACAATGGTTGTCTTGGCAGCGCCGTTGCTGTTTTGGTATAACGGGGGAACCGGGGTCCGGCACATGTGCGTGGATCTATCGGTTGCAGCTTTTTTCTTTGCCGGGTTACTATTTATTGCGGCACAGGTACTTCCATCTTTGGCGGGAATGTATTGGTCCTTGGGGCGGCTAAGCATTGCGGTTGGAATTGGGGCAGCGATGGTCATCCGTTCTTCCGCTACTTATTTTTCCGTAAAACTTCTCCAGTGGACAGGGTTGGCTGCCGCAGGCTTGGTTTTCCTGATGACTGGGATACCGACAGCTTTTTCGGCACCGTTTACGATAGCCGGTCAAACCTTATCCATCCAGGTATTGATTGACGGAGCCGCTGCTTTCTGTTATTTGACAGAAGCTTTTTTGAGCCGGCGGTTGCATGTGCGCAGGCGCTTTGCATTTTGGCTGCAGATTGGCTTAGTATTGGCCGCAGTGTCTTCGGTAACGTATGCATTGTTCAAAGGGGGAAGCGGTGCAGCCCTGTTAGTGGCTTCGGCTTATGAATCCATGGCGTATTTGATTGTGGCAGTTATTTTTACCGGTTTGTTGACGGACCGTCCTTCCATGCGGATTGAAAAATTGAATGAAACCGTGAAACTTTGCCAAGCCCGGTATGAAAAAACGTCGCGTGAAGCTGCGGAAAACCGGATGATGATGCGGGATGCCATGCAAAAAGTCAGTACGGAGAAAAGCCACCGGCTTATGCGGGAAATGTTTGAGCAAATCCAGAAGATGACATTAGGACGGATGGGTTATCAGGAACTTTTGGAACAAATCGTAGCCATTGCGGCCAAATCCCTTAATACAAACCATGTTTTTTTAACGTTAAGGGAAGGAGTGCCGCCCACGTTGCAGACGGTTGCCTATCGAAGCGCCGTGCCGTTGGATCAGATGGACTGGAAAACTGTTTTTACCCGTAAAGTATTTTCGGAAGCAAAAACCTTGTTTGTTGAAGATTTTAACCGCATGGGGCCGGCCACATCTGAAGAGAACGCGTATGGCGGGTTTCGCTCCATGGTGGGGGTTCCCATATTGTTTCAGGATCGGCCGGTCGGTGTTTTGGAAATTTTATCCCGCCAGGGGAAAAGTTTTTCCAGTCAAGATGCCGGCTCGTTGGCCACCTTTGCAGAATTTGCGGCTACTGTTATTTACAATGCCAAGGGGTATGCGGGCAGTAAGACGGCAACCATGGAATTAGAACTGCTGGTCCAATGTTTACAAGCTGTTAACGACGGAACCTCTTCCTTTGTTATTTTACACAGTATTGCTAATTTGCTTGCCCGGGCTTTGAAGGCGCAAACGGTTGTTGCTGTTTTGCTGCGCTCTCAGGCCGAGGCCATCCAGGCTCAAGAGGTTTTTCATTATGGCTTTTCCGATGTGGAACGAAAAAATATCTTGCGGGTCTTGGAAGGATTGCAGGCGGACCGATTGGAAGATTATAAACACAAGACTCCGCCGTTGCTGTTGAATGCGGTCGTTTCCGCGGCGGCCAGGCCTACCGGCCGGAGTCCGGCAGTGCTTCCTTTTTACTCACGCGGCGTATTGCAGGGTATTATTGTTTATATTTTGCCGCAGAGTGTAGACAGCGGACAAAACGTCTACAGTCACGATAATTTGCAGTTGATAGCTAATCAAACAGCGGTGGCAATCGAAAGGTCCTATTTGTTTGAAAGTGTACGGGAGGTCGGTTATACTGATGCGTTAACCGGATTGGCCAATCGCCGTTTTTTCGATTTTATTCTTAGCCGGGAAATTGGCCGTGCGCGGCGGTATGATCGGTCCATCTCGTTAATGATGCTGGATATTGATCATTTTAAACAAATTAATGACACTTACGGGCATCCGGCTGGAGACCTCATTCTGAAAACGATGGGCGATTTATTACGGAATTTATTTCGCAAAACGGATTTAGCCGCCCGTTATGGCGGAGAAGAATTCAGTATTATTTTGCCGGAGACCGAGTTGGATATTGTGGTGCAGATGGCGGAACGGTTTCGCGATGCCGTCAGCCGGACCCGGTTTGCTACCGACAATGGGTTTGTATCGCTGACGGTTAGCATTGGCGTCGCGGCCCTGCCGGAAAAAGGTGATGCTATGTCTTTACCGGAAACGGATTTACTCCAGGCTGCAGACCAAGCTTTGTATAAAGCAAAAAAAATGGGGCGCAACCGGGTCGAGACAGCATAACTTATACTGGCAACAACAAAACGAGCCCTTGACGGAGGACGTTCCGCCAGGGGCTCGTTTTTGGTATCTAACTTATTTTGGCAGGACAACACCCGCCGGGTCCATGATGGCGATATCGCCTTCTTCTCCGGTGCGGATCCGGACCGCATTTTCAATCGGATAGATAAAGATTTTTCCGTCACCAACTTGGCCGGTTTGCAGTGCTTTCTTTGCGGCTTCGATTACGGTGCGAACCGGGACTTCACAGACCACGATTTCGACTTTCACTTTTGGCAACAGATTAATACTATATTCTTTCCCGCGATACACTTCAGTATGTCCTTTGGTCAAACCGCAACCGTATACTTGGGTTACCGTCATGCCCGTTACTTTAATGTCATACATGGCTTGTTTGAGTTCCTCCAATTTTTCAGGACGGGTGATGATGTCAATTTTATATAATGGTCTCATACGGGAGCCTCCTTCTGTTCGTCTGATTTTAGTTTACGCTAAAGTCGTTTTCACTGCAACTGTTGACGCAACTGGTTTTTCCAGTGGAGTCGAGAAAGCGATTTGGGAGCCGGTCATGAAGTCTTGATAAGCGTAACCACGCTCGCCGTGTTCGGTAATATCCAGGCCTTGAACTTCTTGTGTTTCATCGGCGCGGACTTTCATGAAGGCCATTAAGACTTTCAGGATAACAAATGTGGCAATTGCCGCGAAGGCCCAGCTGATGCCGATACCGATCAATTGCGTAACGACTTGTGAAGGATCGCCATAGAATAATCCGTCGGCACCGGCAGGATTGACTGCTTTGGAAGCAAATAAACCGGTTGCTAAAGCGCCCCAGGTACCGCCAACGCCGTGTACTCCAAAGGCGTCTAATGCATCATCGTAACCCAATTTCGCTTTGACTACACTGACCGCCAGGTAACAAATAATTCCGGCTGCTAAACCAATGATGATGGCCGGGATAGGGCTGACATAACCGGCTGCAGGTGTGATTGCAACTAGACCGGCTACACAACCGGAAGCTGCGCCGAGAATGGTAGGTTTGCCATGATGGGCCCATTCGGTAGCAACCCAGGAAACGGTTGCCGCCGCCGCAGCGATGTGTGTTACAACAAAGGCACTGGCAGCCAGGCCATTAGCGGAAAGAGCGCTGCCGGCATTGAAGCCGAACCAGCCAAACCAGAGGAGAGAAGCGCCGATTACTGTCATCGGCAGGTGATGCGGCAACATAACTTCTTTGCCGTATCCTTTGCGTTTGCCAATCATCAGGGCAATGACCAGGCCGGAAACGCCTGAGATAATATGAACGACCGTGCCGCCGGCGAAATCAAGAACGCCAAGGTCGCGCAGCCAGCCGCCAACGCCCCAAACCCAGTGGGCTACAGGATCATAGACGAGCGTAGACCAGATAAGAACGAAGATGGCGAAAGCTGGAAATTTCATGCGTTCAGCAAAAGCACCGGTGATTAATGCAGGAGTAATAACGGCAAACATTGCTTGGAAAATCATGAAAGCAAGGTGAGGAATAGTAGCTGCATAGTCAGCGTTTGGATCCTGTCCGACTGTTGCTAAGCCAACCCAATCCAAATTGCCGATGATGCCGTTAACGTCTGGGCCAAAGGCGAGGCTGTAACCCCATAAAACCCATTGTACGGAAATTAAGCCGATGATGAAGAAACTTTGCATGATTGTGGTTAATGCATTTTTGGTTCGGACCATACCGCCGTAGAAAAGAGCTAAACCGGGTGTCATAATCATGACTAATGCGGCGCTGATCAATACGAAGGTTGTATCTCCGGCATCAATTTTTGCCGGCTCTGGAGTTGTTCCATCAGCCAAGGCTACCGGGATGACAAGCAGCATCATCAATAAACACAAACTGAGGATGGTGAATAGTTTTTTCATCGTAAATCCCTTCCTTTTTCATAAAATTTTTGGCGCTAGGATAAAATAAGTGCTGAAAAACAGACAGGCGTCCTGGGGGACCGGTACCCCCAAGACGCCATTGTCTTAAATATACAAAACGCCCTCGCAAGTTATGCGAAGGCGTCATTGCCAAAATGTTTTGTTTATGGTGCAAGCTTAACAGAAAGAAAAATGGTTGTCAAGAAAAAAATTCAACAACGAAACAAATTTTTGCAAAGATGAAATGCAATAGGAACCGCAAGGCATATTCTAAGCCCTTCTATACTATGTTGGCTAGGTTGCCAATGGCCGTGTTCATTTTGCAAAAAAAATTGACAAGCAATTTTTGTTGTGATATCATAAACCCAAATTAATGGCAATGATGCCTTTGCGCTTTTGCACTGGTATCATTTTTTTCTTTATAACAGAATTGGCGCAAATAGTGATGTTTTTGTATTTTTATCCGTGTTTGGGGACACAAAGTGTTATTTTTAACAACCTTCCCAATGCGGATACAAATAAATATTGTTTGCTGTTATGGTTGTTCAACAGGGTAAGGAAACGTGGATACTTATTCAAGAATGGTAATCATTGCAGTGGAACAAAATCAAAAAAAGAGGAGAGATGACGATGAAAAAAGGATTGATGGCGGTAGCTCTTGCTGCAATGGTTAGTATGACAAGCGGCGTAGTTATGGCAGCTCCGGGGGATGTTACTTTTGACGGGAATGTTAATTTGCAGGTGGGTGAGGTTGATTACCCGAAAACCAATGATAGTTATAGTGGCGCCAACTTTGTGTTGACCTTAAATGGAAATGTCAATGTAGCCGAAAACTTGGACGCTTATGCCCGGTTCACTTATCAAAGATTGACTCATGATATCAAAGGTACTACTTTCCAACTTTATCCGCACGCGACCGGCGTTATCGATGCCTACGGTTTAAAGTATAATAATGCGGGTTATAAAGTTACTGTTGGTAAACAGGCATTAACGATTGGCTCCGGTCTAATTTATGATAACGGTTTTATTGGCAATCAGACGTTGCCTTATGCGGCGGTTATCAGCAAGAAGGTTGGCGCGACCGATTTGACGGCGTTCTATGCACGGACCGACTACCAATCCGGCGTAGCCAATGATAAATTCTATGGTTTGCAAGGAAATTATGCAGTTAACGACAAATTCTCCGTTGGGGCGATGTTTACTACGGTGAAATATGGTGCAGATAATGTTTATCTTGCAACTGGCAACGGTTCCAGCCAGAACTTCTTTGAAGTAAGCGGTTCCTACCAAATTGATCCGAAGCTTTCTTTCAGTGCCGCGTATGCACAATCGAATGCTGATACGGATAACAAGGCATATATTGGTACCTTTGGCTACAAGTTTGATGACAAGAACAAGGCTTCCATCAGTGGTTACCGCGTTGAAGACTTGGCAAATATTAACGATGTTAATTGGTATGGTTTGACGACTGCTCCGAATGCCAATACCCAAGGCGTGGCAATTTCCTATAATCATGTTATCAATAAAACCACGACGTTGAGTGTATCGCGCAGCATGTACACTAACATCAACGATGTGGCTGTAACCGGTGATAATAGAGATCGCGTGAAAACTCAGGCTAGCGTGACCTTCACCTTCTAATTAGTTTTTCGGAAAATCTTAATAAACTATGATATGATTCCCTTATAGCCGATGGATAGAACAGCAACATGCTTCTTTCCGGTCGCTATAAGGGGATTTTTTTGCAATATAAGGAGATTGTATTATGCCGTACACATATATCCTGGAATGTGCCGATTCCACCTATTACACCGGCTGGACTACCGATTTATCGGCGCGCCTGGCAGCCCACAATAGTGGCAAGGGCGCCCGCTATACCCGTGCCCGGCGCCCGGTTCGGCTAGTGTATGCAGAATATCAGCCCACCGTATCGGCGGCTTGCAAACGGGAAGCCGCGATTAAACAGCTAAAACGCGAAGAAAAAACAGTGCTGATCGCGAACGGTAATTCCGGCTTTGTGCTGGACGCTGTAATCAATAAAAAAACAGAGAATAAAGATTTTTCTGTGAAATAAAGCATTTCTCCTAGCGAAATGGCAGGAAACTATCGTTCGACGCCGAAAAAGATACTTTACCAACAAAGCTTATTTGAATTGGCACAGGGAACGATCCCTTGGTAAATAACTCGGTGGCAGAGGGATGTGATTCGCATTAATCAAAGTATTGTTGTTGCTATTGTGATTGTCATTTTAGGCTTTTTTTTGAGTAACAGTATGGCCCCTACAATTGGCAATGTTTACAATTCAACGCAATATTTAGGAATTCATACGTTTTTGGAGTTGTTAACCTCTTTTATTGCTTTTTCCGTTTTTAGCATGGTATTACTGATGCGGGACGGTTTGAAAGAATATCATGGAAAATTTTTGCTGTTTGTCGGACTTGGTTTTTTAGCGGTAGGCGGTCTCGGATTGTTGCATGCATTATCATACCCGGGGATGCCCGAATTTATCACTGTAAGCAGTATTCAGAAGGCGCTTGTTTTGTGGCTGGCGGCCAAGTATTTGATTGCCATCCTATTTTTATATGCGATTGTGCGTCATAAGAAAGGGCTTATTTCTTCTCCGTACTTGACGCAATTTGCCTGGGCGCTCAATCTTTTTGTGCTTAGTATTGCTTTGCTACTGGCCGGGCCGTATCTGGCAATGATTCCGCCCCTGTACATTGACGGACAGGGGATGACTCCGTTAAAAAAGGAACTGGAATATGGCGTTGCGTTTCTATACAGTATGATTTTTCTGTTCTTTTTGCGGCCGCAAAAATGGATTAAGGAAAGTGTACAAATCAATATAACCTGTTTTTTGATCTTTTTGATTGGTTCGGAAGTCGCTCTTACGGTGTATAGCAATTATCAGGATACCTACAACTTGCTGGGGCATCTCTATAAAGTCATCGCGTATTATTATCTGTTCAAGGCGGTATACATGGCTGGGATTGTGACGCACTTTTACATCTTGAGTGAAATGGCTAAAATGAGCGCGGCTTTGCTGCAAGGACACCATTCAATCCCGGAGATACTGGATATTCAGATGAAAAAATTGCGGGAACTGATCCCGCGGCTGGAGCGCATTATCGTTTATTGCAAGCAAAGCGAGGATTTATATGAAGTCCAATACACCTGGGGACAGTTTATTGAAAAATTTCCGATCGGCCGGGTTTTGTACATCCGCGATCCGCTGAAGATATTTGGCAAAGAACTGAAAGTAATCCCGCGCATCGGATCGTTGTTGGTATCGCTCGGCTTTGGGGATCCGGAATCGGAACTGCAGACCTATGTGGATAAAATCAATGAGAGTTTGTATATCCCTTTGATGGTAGATGGCGAATCGCATGGGTTCGTTCTGGCCCATTTGTTTGATCCGGCGAAGCCTCTTTCGGTGGAAGACATTGAGAAAGCGACAGTTTTCCAACAATTTGCTTCATTGGCCATTGATCAAGCAAAGAGTCGGGAAAAAATCACCCAGTTGTCTTATGAAGACAGCTTGACGGGGCTGCCAAACCGCCGGCTGTTTTTCCAAGCGTTAGAAGATATTTTTTATGAAGCGAACCGGTATGGGACCGGATTTGGCGTAATTTCGCTGGACATGAACCGGTTGAAATATTTAAATGACTATTTTGGGCATGAAGCCGGCGATGCGGCGTTGCGCTTAGCCGGAGGTCAAATACGGGCGCATATTCGTCAGAATGATATTCCAGCCCGTTTAGGGGGAGATGAATTTGCGATCGTGTTTCGGCATATGGATCGCAAGGCGGTGGAGGCTAAGGCTGACGAACTGCAAGAGGCATTTTATGCGATGGATCTTCCTGGCTATCCAGGACAAAAAGTTTCTATGGCGATCGGAATGGCAACGTACCCGGATGACGCGAAGGATATTGATGGATTGGTACGGCTGGCGGATGATCGCATGTACGCGAATAAACGACGGATGCATGAACAATTTGTAGCGCAGGAACGGGCCGATCTTCATAAAAAGGAAGAAAAAACGGGGGATAACTAGAATGCTTTATATTATGAATCGCAGCACGAATCCGTTTTTTAATATGGCGTTGGAAGAATATTTATTTACAGCGGATAAATATCAGCAGGACATCTTTTTATTGTGGCAAAACGACAGGACGGTTGTTGTGGGCCGGCATCAAAATACGTTAGAAGAAATCAACAGTGATTACGTGAAAGAAAATTCAATCCGGGTGGTTCGCCGTTTGTCGGGCGGCGGGGCAGTATATCATGACGGAGGAAATCTAAATTTTACGTTTATTAAGCGCAATGTGAACCGGCAGAATGTTAATTTTAATGATTTTACCCAGCCGATAATTGCTGCATTAACGAAATTTGACCTGCAGGCGGATTTTTCTGGGCGTAATGATCTGACGATCGGGGGTAAAAAGTTTTCTGGTAATGCGCAATATTTTACTTCGAAAGGGTTATTGCATCACGGGACGCTATTGTTTGATTC
>CAYUNV010000078.1:0-2988 GCA_964446265.1 uncultured Negativicutes bacterium
TCGACGGCAGTACTTTGCCGGCATCGACCCGGAATATTGTGTTTTTATGTGCGTTTATCGGGTTTGGCGCAAAAGCCGGTATGATACCATTGCACATCTGGCTGCCGCAGGCCCATCCGGTTGCGCCGAGCCATATTTCCGCCCTGATGTCCGGGGTCATGATAAAAACGGCTATCTATGGAATGTGCCGGTTTTTCCTTGAGTTTTTGGGGACGGGGCCGGTTTGGTGGGGCGGGCTGATCCTGGCGATTGCGATTTTATCCTGCGTGCTTGGGGTGCTTTACGCGCTGATGGAAACGGATCTGAAGCGGCTGCTGGCTTACTCCAGCGTAGAGAATATTGGGATCATGCTGCTGGGGATCGGCAGCGGGATGGTATTTATGAGCAAGGGCGAGCCGTTGATGGCCGGGCTGGCTTGGGTTGCCGTATTGTACCATTGCTTTAACCACGCGGTGTTCAAATCGTTGTTGTTCATGGGCGCCGGTGCCGTGCTGCACTCTACGCATACGAAAGATATAGAACGGCTGGGCGGATTAATCAAACGTATGCCTTACACGGCGTTATTTTTCCTGGTTGGCGCGGCGACGATTGCGGCCTTGCCTCCGTTGAACGGATTTATCAGTGAGTGGCTAACCTTCCAGGCGCTGTTTTTGCTGCCACAGGCCATGACGGGTGTGGCGCCTAAATTGGCGGGCACGGTGTTAATTGCGTTGTTAGGATTGACCGGTGCCTTGGCAGCTGCTTGTTTTGTAAAAGCGTTCGGAATTGCTTTTTTGGCGAAACCGCGCAGTGCGAAGGCGGAAAATGCGCAGGAAGTTTCGCCTGTGATGCTGGTACCGATGGCTGGGTTGGCTTTGTTATGCGTTCTGCTTGGTGTATGGCCGCAGGGCATGATCACGTTGATTTCTACGGTACTGGCCGATTTTCCCGGCTTAAATGTGGATGCGATGCTCACGACAAATTGGTATTCGGTTGCGTTTAATGCTTCGAACGCCGGCGGTTTATCTATCCCTTTTGTGATTGGTTTGTTATTGATCAGCGTAGTAGTGGCGGTTGCTCTTTCGTATTTGTACGGGAAACCGCGGACCGTCACCGGGGAAACCTGGACCTGCGGCATTGTGCCGACTTCCCATATGCAATATACGGCGACCGGTTTTTCCGGCCCGATCCGGAGGATTTTCCACAGTGTTTTGCGTCCGCAGCGGGAAACGATTGTGGATGAAATAGAAACCAACCATTATTTTGGCCGCAGGTTATCTTACCAGGTGGCGATTACCTATGTATTTACCGATATGGTGTACCGGCCGATTAATCGGACTATTCTTGGGATAGCCCGGTTTATGAAAACGATCCAGGCCGGCAGTTTGCAGCTGTATATCGGTTACATTATGGCGGTTACGGTCTTGGTCTTGATATGGAACGCGGGGTGGTAGTGGCATGACGATGTTGATTGATATGATGCAGGCGCTGATTTTGTTATTGGCTGCGCCGCTGGTTGTTGGGATAATCAAAAAAGCCAAAGCGCGGCTGCAAAATCGCCGGGGCCCGGGAATTCAACAGTTGTATTTTGACATTTTGAAATTTTTGGCGAAGGATAGCGTGGAATCACCGACCGTATCCTGGATTTTCCGGGTGACGCCGTATATTTACTTCGCCGCGGCGGTGGCTGCTGCTGCGCTGTTGCCTGTTTGGCTGAGTGGCAGTGGATTGGTCAATAATTTGCTTGTCTTTATCTATACCTTGGCGATTGGCCGTTTTTTCCTGGTGCTTGCTTCCCTGGATGCCGGCAGTGCGTTCGGCGGCATGGGGGGCTCGCGTGAGATGTATATTTCGGTATTGGTGGAACCGGTATTGTTGCTGGCAATGCTGACGGTTGCCGTGCGCAGCGGGTCGACCAATTTGTTTGCAATGGCCGGTACGGCGGTGCAGGAGTCCTTTTCGCTGTCGTATTTCTTTGCCGCTTGTGCGTTTTTTATTGTCATGCTGGCCGAGAGCGGACGCATTCCGGTCGACAATCCGGATACGCATTTGGAGCTCACGATGATCCACGAAGGCATGGTGCTGGAATATTCAGGCCGTCCGTTGGGGTTGATCTTTTGGGCGGTCGCGTTGAAACAGCTGATCCTGATCTTATTGTTCGTGTTGTTGTTTATTCCCTGGCCGTTGGCTGGTGTGGTGTCGCCCTGGGTACAGGTTTTATCCATTGTGGTGAAAGTGTTGCTTGTCGCTGTGGCGCTAGCGGTAGCCGAGACGATTACCAACAAGATGCGGTTGTTTAAAGTGCCGAATTTTATGGCCTTGTCGGGATTATTATCGCTATTGGCGCTGGCGGCGCAATAGGGAAGGGGGAAGTTGACCGGTGAACTTGTTGACCGTCTTGTTGTTATTCACTGCGATGGTGCTGTCACGTGTTTCAAATTTGCGTACAGCGGTTAAAATTTTGCTGTTTCAGTCGATTATGGTGACTGCAGCTTGTTTGCAGGCCGGATGGAATACCGGCGAAGCGCATATGTATATTGCCGCGGTATTGACCGTGTTGATTAAAGCGGGCTTGATTCCGTTTGCCTTATTCCGGGTTGTGAAAATTTTGCGGCGGGAACGGGAGTCAAACCCGATTTTAGGACCGAATGTTTCCTTTGTGGCGTCGGCGATCCTGATTGTTCTGGCGTATTGGCTCATTGACCGCCAATTACCGGGCGTAGTCAGCCGGGATGCCTTGGCGGCCTCGGTGTCGCTCGTGCTGATCGGACTGCTTTTGATTATGACCAGAAGGCTGGCCGTGATGCAGATCATTGGCTTGATTACGATGGAAAACGGCTTGTATTTATTGGGTTTATCCGTAACGATGGGCTTGCCGCTGGTGATTGAACTGGGGATCTTCCTCGATGTTCTTGTCGCAGTTGTGGTGTTGGTCATTTTGACTTACCGGTTAAAGTTGTCGTTTATGACCACCGATACCAGTGTATTAAAAAAATTAAAGGGATGATT
>CAYUNV010000078.1:2998-12869 GCA_964446265.1 uncultured Negativicutes bacterium
GATGATTACAATGCGAGAACTGATTATATTGGCGCTTTTTTTGCCGTTATTAACCGGAACGGTAACGATGCTGGCTGCCAAACCACAAGCGATCAAGATCATTAACCTGACAGGCAGTTTTTTGACAAGCCTGGCTTTGTTGGCAATTATTTATCAACTGACGGTTCAGGAGGTGTTTGCGGCCGGGATTTTATACGTCGATTATTTGAGCGCCGTATTGCTGTTGGTGGTGGCGGTTTTATCCTTTACTGCTGTTTTGTTTTCTACTTCGTACATGGAACGGGATTTGGCAGATGGCCATATTTCCGAACCGATGCTGGCCCGTTACTATGGATTATTGAATTTATTCATTTTCACGATGATTTGTGTGTTGGTCGTCGGAAACCTGGGGTTGATGTGGGTGGCGATCGAGGCCACAACGCTGGCTTCGGCATTATTGGTTGCCTTTTATTTCAATCGTTCCGCCCTAGAGGCAGCCTGGAAATATGTTATGGTTTGTACGGTAGGGATTTGTTTGGCTTTACTGGGAACAATCATTCTGTACTATACGCAATTGAACGCAGACGGTGTTACGCAGGCGTTGGATTGGCTGTCGCTGCTGCAAATCAGCAGTTCGCTGGATCCATCGATGGTGAAATTGGCGTTTGTGTTCATTTTCATTGGTTATGGGACCAAAGCCGGTTTGGCGCCGATGCATACGTGGCTGCCGGATGCCCACAGCCAGGCCCCGTCTCCGGTTAGCGGTTTGTTGTCCGGTGCGTTGCTGAGTTGCGCCATTTATGCGATTGTGCGCAATATGATTGTGGTGCAGGGGGCCGTTGGCAGCCAGTTTGTGCACACATTGCTGATTGTGTTTGGAATGGCGTCTATCCTGATTGCGGTTCCGTTCATTTTGGTTCAGCATGATGTGAAGCGGTTATTGGCTTATTCCAGTGTAGAGCATATCGGGCTGATCACGTTAGGGTTTGGGCTTGGCAGTCCGCTGGCGGTTTACGGCGCGTTGCTGCATATCGTGAACCATGCGGTTGGGAAATCCGCGCTGTTTTACTTGGCCGGGATTATCACGCAGGAATACCAGACGAAAAATATTGTCCGGATTCGTGGCCTGATGAAGGTTTCGCCTATTTTGGGCACGATGTTTATGATTGCTGTTTTGGCTATTACCGGTTCGCCGCCGTTTGCCATTTTCGTCAGCAAATTCACATTGATTTGGGCGGCTTTTCAGGGCGGAAGCTCGCTGTTGGGCGGGGGAACCCTGTTGTTGTTAAGCGGCATTTTTGCCGGGATGATGTATTATTGCCTGCGGATGTGTTTTGGTTCTGCGCCGAAGAAACTCAATTTTCAGCGTGTCGGCACAGCGGCGATGGCGGCGAGGGCGGCATCGATTATCATGGTTATCGCGGGCGGCATGGTGTTGCCGGCGTGGCTTCACACTATTTTAACGCAGGCAGCGACGATTGTGGTGGGAGGTTAAGCGGATGGAACAAGAGATAATTGGGGTTGGTGATTTACGCGCCGCTGCAGCAGCGGCATACGATCACGGCCATAACTCGCTCCTCGCAATGTTTGCGAATGATGAACGGACGTTAAACGGGAATTTTGCGATTTATTGTATCTTTTCGCTGCCGCAAAAACCGTATTTTAAAGTAGTAAAGGCGGAGTTGCCCGATTCGGCTGCGCCGGAGTTCCCATCGTTGGTTCCGGTCGTTTCGGCAGCGGCTTGGTATGAACGGGAAATCCATGATTTGTTCGGCTTGACGCCTGTCGGCCATCCGGATTTGCGGCCGTTGGTATTGCATGAAAACTGGCCGCACAACCAGTATCCGCTGCGGAAGGATTTTGATGTCCATACGCCGGTACCGGTTGTGAGCGATGAATATAAGATGGAATATGTACATGGCAAAGGCGTTTTTGAGGTGCCGGTCGGGCCGATCCATGCCGGCATTATTGAGCCGGGACATTTCCGCTTTAGCCAGGCCGGTGAAAATACGATCCACTTGGACGCCAAACTGTTCTTTACCCACCGGGGAATTGAAAAGGCGGTCGAAGGGTTGACGATTGACAAAGCGTTTTACCAAGCGGAACGGATTTGCGGCGCTTGTACCGTATCGCATGCGTTATCGTATTCGCAGGCGGTGGAAGCGATAGCCGGCGTTACGGTTTCCGACCGGGCCCGGTATCTGCGCGTCATTACGGCGGAATTGGAGCGTCTTTATAACCATGTGGGGGATATCGGCAATCTTTGCGCCGGGTTGGGCTTTGCCGTCGGTGTCAGCAACGGCGCCCGGTTAAAGGAAGAATTGATGCGGTTGAATGAAATGGTTACCGGCAATCGCTTTTTGCGCGGCATGGTTGTGCCGGGCGGCACGGCGTTCGATATAACTAGCGACATTGCGCAAGGGATTTTGTCTTTGCTTAGGGAAATCGAGACCGACTTCAGCGAGGTTTTGGAGTTACTACGGGACAATGACGCCTTCCTGGACCGGGTAAACCGGACGGGGATTTTGCCCCGGCAAGCCGTGCTGGATTTGAGCGTGGTCGGCGTGGCAGCCCGGGCTTCCGGCGTAGACAAAGATATTCGCCGCGATGCTCCTTATGCGGCCTATTCGGATATGCATTTCAAGGTGCCGGTTTACACCAGCGGCGATGTGGCGGCGCGGTTATGGGTCCGGGCCGATGAAACGGTTCAAACGATCCGTATTCTTCGCCAGGCCTTGTCCAGGCTGCCGGCCGGAGCATTAAAAGTAGAGATTCCGGCAATTCAGCCCTACAGCTGTGGTTTAGGCTGGAGTGAATCGGCGCGGGGCAGCAATGTCCACTGGTTGATGATTGGTGAAAACAATACGATCTATCGTTATTTTGTCCGCTCTGCGTCGTATGCGAATTGGCCGGCAGTGGCGGTTGCCGATCCGGGCAATATCATACCGGACTTTCCGTTGATCAATAAAAGTTTTGAACTATGCTATGCCTGCATAGACCGATAGAGAGGCGGGGGTACAATGTCTTTGTGGGGTAAAATTATTCGTACGGGGATTGTTACGGAAAAATTGGATGCAGCGCCTGTTCCGGTGCGGTTTCGCGGCGCGGTGAGAGCCGAAACGCAAGAGTGCGGTGCTTGCGATCGTTGCTGTTCGGTCTGTCCGACCGGCGCGATTACGGTGCAAGACGGCCAGTTGCATGTCAACGACCGGGATTGTATTTTTTGCGGCCGTTGTGTGCAGCAATGTGAAGCGCGCTATCTCCGGGATACGAAACAATATAAATTGGCGACATTATCCGGGACGCTGGCGGACACTGCGGGTAATGAACTGCGCAATAAAATTCGCCGGGTTTTGAACCGTTCGATGCATATCCGCCATGTGGACGTGGGATCCTGCAATGCCTGTGATTTTGAAATGGCGGCGTTGAACAATCCAATCTATGATTTGCAGCAATATGGGATCGATTTTGTCCCTTCGCCTCGCCATGCTGATCTGCTGATGGTAACGGGTGTTGTTACGCGTAACCTTACGCAAGCGTTGATGATGACGTATGAAGCAACACCGGCGCCGAAGCTGGTTATGGCAGTAGGGGCCTGTGCCGCCGGAGGTCATACCTTCAGCGACAGTTACGCGGTCCGCGGACGTGTGGATCAGTTAGTGCCGGTTGATATTTACGTTCCCGGCTGCCCGCCGCGGCCGCAAGCGCTGTTATACGGGTTGCTATTGGCTCTGGATCGTCTATAATAGTCAGTAGGGATACTTTCTGGGAGGGATGCCAAGTGGCGAAGATAACCAGTAAAGCAAAACGATTGCGGATCTATATTGGCGAAGACGACCAGTGGCAGGGGCGTGCTTTGTACCATGCCCTTGTAATGAAAGCGAAAGAACTGGATATGGCCGGCGTGACGGTGTTGCGCGGCGTGATGGGTTATGGTGCGCATAGCCGCATTCACAGTGCGCATTTGCTGGATTTGTCCAGCGATTTGCCGCTGTTGGTAGAAATTGTTGATGGCGAAGAATATATCGAGAAATTAATGCCGTATCTGGACGAGATGCTGAAGCAGGGCATGGTAACAATCGAAGATATTGAAGTGATTAAATACGGGCAAAAACCGCCAACGCGGTAAGAATGGTGTTAGGTTAGGGGTGCAAAGGCATGATGAAAATAGTAGCAGTTGCAGTTGGTGGCAGCATCGGCGCCGTTACGCGGTATCTTGTTTCAACCTGGGCAGCCGGCAAATTCGGACCGTTTTTTCCGTATGGGACATTGATCGTCAATGTGGTGGGCTGTTTCATAATCGGTGCATTTATGACGTTTGCTACGGAACGGTATTTAATCAGCCCGTATTGGCGCTTGCTGGTGACGGTTGGTTTTGTCGGGGGATTGACGACGTTTTCTTCGTTTAGTTACGAAACGTTTAAATTATTGGAGGATTCCGGTTGTGCGGCTGCAATTTCGAATATTGCCGCCAACTGTGTTCTCGGTTTTTTTGCTACTTGGCTGGGTATTCTAACTGCCCGCCTGGTAGGCTAATCTTGCGGCGATGCGGGACGACGGTCACGGGGACGGTTCTGGTGACCGGGCGCAGCCGCTTTGGTCATGAGAACCGTCCCCGTGACCGCCGCTCATGACCAGGCGCTAAATATGCGAGGGGGATGCAAAGATGAAATTTACAATGGCTCACAATAACTTTAATGTGCTGGATTTGGAAAGAAGTTTGGCGTTTTACCGGGATGCGTTGCAACTGAAAGAAACCAGAAGAATTGAGGCAGAGGATGGCAGTTTTATTCTGGTTTTCCTTGGTGACGGAACTACGCCGCACCGCTTGGAACTGACCTGGCTCAAAGATCGGACTCAACCGTATAACTTGGGCGAAAATGAATTCCATCTGGCGTTTACGACCGACGATATGGATGCTGCCTATGCCCTTCATAAGCAGATGAATTGCATTTGTTATGAGAATAAGACCATGGGCATCTATTTTATTGCCGATCCGGATGGGTATTGGCTGGAGATTGTTCCAAAACGCTAAATGGACAAGCTGTTGAAAAAGGCCAATCTACAGCGTCACGACTGCGGCGGTCACGAGAACCGTCCCAGTGACCGCCACCTGAGCAAAAAAATAGATTCCCTTGCTAAATTGCAAGGGAATCTATTTTTTGCTTTAGTTTGTTAAGATGCTTTACTCCGCTTGGCCGCACCGGCTTGATAGGATTTATCCAGCAACTGGACGACGTGGACAACGTCTTGCGGTAAATTGTATCGTTCCAGGCCATCGATGATGTGCATCCGGCACATCCCGCAGCTGGTGGCAACAATGTCTGCCTTCGTGTCGGCAATGTTCTCGATTTTGCGGTTGTTGATCTTCTGAGCAACGTCATAATGGGCAACGCTGAACGAGCCTCCTGCGCCGCAGCAGCGGTCGGCATCCTTCATTTCGACAAATTTGAGTCCGGGGATCGATTGCAATATTTCGCGGGGTTGCGAAGTGACCTTAATCCCTCTGACCATGTGACACGGATCATGCATGGTTACCGTCACGTTGACTTCGCCCAGTTTGGACTTGTCAAATTTCACAACGTCGACTAGAAATTCGCTGATTTCGTAGGTTTTCTTGCCAATCGCTTCGGCCCGTTCTTTCATTTCCGGATCATCGTGGAACATTTCCGGGTATTCCTTTTTGAACGCCATGGAACAGGAGCCGCAGCTGGCGACGATGTAATCGAAGTTGTAGCGCTCAAAGGTTTCAATATTGTGCCGGGCAAATGCTTTGGCCAATTCAAGATCCCCAGATGTAAACACCGGGATCCCGCAGCAATGCTGCATGGGCGGCATAACGACTTCCACATTATTCTCTTTTAGGACATTAATGACCGCTTTGCCGACATCGGTATAAATGTAATTGATGGTGCAGCCGGTAAAGAAGCCGACCCGCATTTTTGGATTATCGACTTTGATGACTTCCGGATACTGGCTGCGCAGTGGCGTAGCGGCAAAAGGCGCTAATACCCGTCTGCGGTCCAGACCTGGCATAGGGAAACGGAGAAGCCTGGCCATCGGGCGGGGCAGTTTTTTAAAACTGATGGGTCCGAATAAACCGGCCATTCGCAGACCGAAGTCAAATAACCGCCTGTTTTTCAGGATCTTAAACACAACGTTTTTGATCGGGTGCAAGCCACGAGTGCTGACTGCAGCTTGGCGGGCGCGGATAATCAATTCGTCGGCTTTTACGCCGCAGGGACATTTGGCGGCGCAAGCTTTGCAGGATACGCACATGGACATCCGTTTGTCAAAACCGGCCGTGATTTCGCTATTGCCGTTGAGTACCGCTTCAATTAAGGACAATTTGCCGCGGGCCACCGCTGATTCGGTGCGGAGTTCTTTGTAAATGGGGCAGACTTCCATGCAGTTACCGCATTTCATACAGTTGGAAATTGCGTCGTTGATATCTTTTAAGAGTTCTTTATCTTGTAACATCATCAACCCTCCTTGATGCGATTGATGGGATTTAAAATATTGTTGGGGTCGAAAGCATGTTTAATTGCCTGCCGGGCATAGGCTTCTGCCTGTCCAGATTGATCTTTTTGGAATTTGCTGCTAAATTTTCCGCCTAAGGTCAGGGTAAGGGCGGATATTGCATTGATTGCATTGGCAACCCGGGAAGTTTCGTTTCTGTCGGCAGCGTTGCATACTATGGTCGGATGGAGCGCGCCGTCGCCAACATGGCCGAAAGTTGCAATGGTAAGGTTGTTTTTGGCCGCGATCGAAGTGATTGCGCTGGCCATATCTGCGATTTTACTGCGGGGAATGAGTACATCCGTCAGCCACATCATCGTGTTTAGTTTAACCAAGGAGGGGAGGATGGCCCGGCG
Source organism: uncultured Negativicutes bacterium (assembly GCA_964446265.1). Lineage (GTDB taxonomy): Bacteria > Bacillota > Negativicutes > CTSoil-072 > CTSoil-072 > CTSoil-072. Next base: position 9,853 of record CAYUNV010000078.1, read on the forward strand.
GGCAGCCCAGAGGGCATTGCATTCTTCTTCCGTTTGTGCCGTAGCAATATGCCCTGCATTATGGTTCCGCAAGATTTCCATAATCTTCGCCGTATCGTTTTCCACGACCGTTTGAATACCGTCAATTTCAATCAGCAAAACCGCTGCCGTATCGGTGGGCAAGTCGGGCGGCGCGTTATTCCCCAGCGCTTGGATTGTCGTCGCATCGAGTAATTCAAGTACCGATGGGACAAGTTTGTTGCCGATAATATTTTCGACTGCTTTGCCGGCCTCGCCAAGGTTTTTGAACGCGGCCAGCAGGCATTTTTTGGTTTCCGGCGCCGGCATCAGTTTTACAATAATCTTGGTGAAAATACCCAGAGATCCTTCGGATCCCACCATCAGCTTGGTAAGGTCGTAGCCGGCTACGTCTTTTACGTTTTTTCCGCCGGTTTTTAAAATTCTGCCGTCGGCTAAGACAATTTCAAGGCCCATGATGTAGTGTTTGGTGACGCCATATTTCAGGCTTCGTATGCTTGTTGTGTTTTGTGCGACCATGCCACCGATGGTAGCGGTAGGCAGAGTTCCGGGATCCGGCGGGAAGATTAATCCCGATTTTTGTACTTCGTTGTTTAAGTCAGCCACGAATACGCCTGGTTCTACGGTGGCTGCCAGGTTTGCCGTATCAATTTCCAGGATCGTGTTCATTCTCTTGAGAAGAAGGATGATTCCGCCTGCGACGGGGGTCGTGGTATTATATAAGTTAGAGCCGCAGCCGCGCGGATATACCGGGATTTTTTCCGCATTGGCCAATGCCAGAACCTGGGATACTTCTGAAGTGTCGGCAGGTTCTATGATTGCATCCGGCAGCCGGGTAGAACCGGGAGTCGCAGCATCCGCATATTCCAGCAATTTTTCTTCACTAGTCAGCACATGTTCCGCTCCGACAATTTTGGAAAAAGCATCAATGAGGTCTTGTCGCATGATCACAAGCTCCTTTTCATAAATGATGGTAAAACGAACAGATGTGTACATGAAAACTGTAACATATTTCCGGGACAGAGTAAAGAAGCGGCTATTTTCGCCCTCTTTTTTTCGCTTTGTTGTCCGTAGGCAGATCCGGTTTGTTGTCCGGTTGAGGCTGGTTTTGGCGCATGCCGCACCAGATAAACAGGGCAAGCCCGATCACAATGACGGTAAGACTGGTGAGTTGGGCCGATTTTAAACCGAATAGCAGAGTGCCGTAATCGCCGCGCAGGTATTCGAGAAAGAACCGGGCAATGGAATAGAGGACGGCATAAAGGATAAAGACTTGTCCTTTGGCATGATTGGTTGTGCGGAAAATCAGCAGCAAGACAAAAATAACCGTATCGATCTGGCCTTCCCAGACTTCCGCCGGCCACAGCGGTTGGTTGCCGTAGGTTTGGTAGGCGAGTGTAGTGATGGGGTAAATGATCCCATAAGCGCCGCCGGTAGGATGGCCGAATGCGTCGCCGTTCAGCAGGTTGGCCATGCGTCCAAGGGCTTGCCCCATAATGATGGCCGGCGCGACGATATCGGCAAACGCCCAGGTGTCCATACGGTGGCGCTTTGTATAAATGTAACCGGCAAGGGCACCGAAGATTACACCGCCTTGGATGGCCATCCCGCCTTGCCAAACAAACGGAATTTCTAACAAATGATGCTGATAGTAGCCCCAATCAAAAAAGAAAACGTCCCAGAGACGGGCGCCAACAATGCCGGCTAAACCGCAGTATAAGCCCATATCCGGTACATGCTGATGCCAGCGGCCATCTTGTTTGGCCAAAAAATAAGCCGTCCCTGTAGCCAAAATGATGCTCATGCAGAGTACCAGGCCGTAGGCGCGGATGGGAAAATCGCCGATGAAAAACAGATATTGATGCATGGATAAGCCTCCTGATGATTGAACTGGATGAACATTTTTCTGGAAGAATATGTCCGCCCGTAGAAAAGATGGCAGCAGGATGATAAAATGGTATAAATAAATCACATGGATGACTAGATCCGATAGGGGGGAAGCAAAATGTCTAAACGCGCGAGTATCGTATTGCTTGTATTGGTTGTCCTTCTCACCGGTTTGGGGACCTGGTATATCATGAGTCCGTCGCCGCAGCCGGCAGCGAATAAAAGTAATCCTGTTATTCCGAACGTGGAGACAGGAGCCGTGGTAGGGAAAGCGTTACCGCCGATCACGTTGAGCGATCTGGCCGGCAATAGCGTACAGGTTAATGGAAAAGGTAAAATCACGGTTGTGAATTTCTGGGCTACATGGTGTCCGCCCTGTCGGCAAGAGATGCCGGACCTAAACCGGTTTGCCGCGAAACATCAAAATGATGTAGCTTTTTATGCGATTAATATTCAGGAATCGGCCGGCAAAGTATCTGATTTTATGGCGCAGAATAATTATACCCGGATGGAAGTGCTGCTCGATAAAGACGGTGCAGTAGCGAAGCGGTTTCAAGTCAGCGGGATTCCGACAACCATCGTGGTGGACAAGAACGGCGTGATCCGGTTCCGCAAGGCCGGAGGCATGACGATGTCTGAGTTGGAAGGCATTATCAACGGGTTATAGGAGGTTGTTGTGGAAAGTATTGATATTTCCTTCCTGACGGTTTTTGTTGCCGGACTGATCTCCTTTTTTTCGCCTTGTGTCTTGCCGATGCTGCCTGCTTTTGTCGCTGTATTAGGAGGCAGCGCAGATGGATCAGAAGTACATGGCGAAGGAGGACGGTGGCTTTTTTTTAGTAATCTGTTCTTTTTTTTCAGTGGTTTTGCGCTTGTTTTTTGAATACCAAGAGATAGTCCGTAAGGTCGGCGCTGTTTTTATTGTCTTGATGGGCTTGCATTTGCTGGGTTTTTTACGGGTGGCTGGGTTGTATCGAGAGTACAGGCCGTTTCTCCAGCGGACCTTTCAAGGGCCTTTGGGCGCTTTTGTTCTTGGCGTAGCTTTTACAGCCGGCTGGACGCCTTGTACAGGGCCAATTTTGGCAGCTATACTCATGTATGCAGGAACAACC
>CAYUNV010000079.1:0-7865 GCA_964446265.1 uncultured Negativicutes bacterium
CAGGCTGAAAATGGCCAACTTATCTCTTCTGGTATGGTGGCGGCGTTCCTGCCCTCATGCGGGAATTGAAAGATATCCTTTGCCTGGATGCTATGACGGTTACCGGTCAAACGGTCGGTGAAAACCTGTATCAACTCGAACAAACCGGTTGGTTTAAAGAAGTAAACAGTTATTTGGCGAATTATAAAGTGTCAGCCAGTGAGGTTGTGAAAACTCGCCAGGATCCTGTCAAACCGCAGGGAAATATCAAGATCCTGAAAGGAAACCTTGCTCCGGAAGGCGCAGTGATCAAATTATCGGGAGTAGACGAGGCCATTCATAATTTTACGGGTAACGTACGGGTTTTCGACTCCGAAGAAGAAGCGGTAGCCGAATTGCTTGCCGGAAAAATTAGTCCTAAAACAGCAATGTTTATTCGGTTTGAAGGACCCAAGGGTTCTGGGATGCCGGAAATGCTCAGGACAACAGAGGCTCTTTGGAACATGCCTGAGCTTGCCAGCAGCGTAGCGTTATTTACTGACGGTCGTTTTTCCGGTGCGACGCGTGGCCCGGCAGTGGGTCATATCCTTCCGGAAGCGATTGAAGGCGGACCGATTGCGTATTTGGAAGATGGGGACATTATAAAAATGGATATTGCCGCCCGTACGCTGGATATTGTCGGACTTAACGGCGTTCCGGCTACGGCAGCAGAAGTGGAAGCTGCATTGAACGAACGCAAAAAAACCAAGGTATTTCCGGTGAAAGAAGCAACACCTTTACTCAGAATGTATAAGAAATTGGCTCGTAAGTGGATAGATGGAGCCGGCTTGGATATCTAAGAATATCAGAAAAAGAACAAAAACAGTTACCTGCTGGATAAAAATATTTTTACCCGGCAGGTAACTGTTTTGTTTATGTAGAATATGCAAAATAGTGAAAAAATTTGCATGTTTTCTAGTGAGTTTTTCGTTTCTGTAGTGTTATGGTTAAAAAGAATATTTTGTTTGGATGATGGTTAAGGGAGAGTCCGCAGGAACACACGGCGCCGAAGGAGCAATGTACCGCCACAATCTCTCAGGCAAAAGGACCTTAACCGGACAATCTCTGGAGAGTACCGCGAAGCGGTCGCCGAAGGGGTAGCTGATGATTATGCTGCAATCTCTCAGGTAAAAGGACAGAGTAAGCGACGACGCTTATTGTCTGTCCTTTTTGTTTTCTTTGGATTTAAGATCAATGTAGGAAAGTGAGGCGAAACAGGATGCAGGAGAAAAAAACCCCGCTCTATGATCTTCATGTTGCCAGCGGAGCAAAGATGATCGGGTTTGGCGGATGGCTGATGCCGGTGCAATACACAGGCATTCTCGAAGAACATGCTGCGGTTCGCACAAAAGCCGGCCTGTTTGATGTATCCCATATGGGGAATATCAAAATTACGGGTCATCAAGCCGAAGAAATGATCAACTGCCTGATTACCAACGATGTGACGAAAACTGCCGTGAACCAAATCCTTTATTCGCCCATGTGTTATCCGGCCGGCGGTGTGGTGGACGACTTATTGGTCTACCGGCTGGCTTTTGATGAATACATTTTAGTAGTCAACGCGGCCAATAGCGACAAGGATTTCACCTGGATTTCACAGCATGCGGAGAAATATCACGCACAGGTTAAGAACATTTCCGACAAGGTTGCGCAGTTGGCGATTCAAGGACCACGGGCGGAACAGATCTTGCAAAAATTAACACTCACCAAGCTGAGCGGGATACGCTATTATTGGCTGCAGCGTGATGTATCGATCAACGGGATCGGTTGTTTGGTTTCGCGGACCGGCTATACCGGCGAAGACGGGTTTGAAATTTATTGCAATGGGGGCGATGCAGTTGCTTTATGGAAAGCTTTATTGGAAACCGGCAAGCCGGATGGTTTGGTTCCGGTAGGCTTAGGGGCCCGGGATACCTTGCGGTTTGAAGCTGGATTACCGTTGTACGGGCACGAGCTGTCGGAAGCGATTTCTCCACTAGAGGCCGGCTTGGATAAATTTATAAAGTTGGACAAAAAAACGTTTATTGGACAAGAGGCGTTGCGGGAAGCCGTCAATAATGGGATTACCAGAAAGCTTGCCGGGATCGAAATGATTGGCAAAGGTATTGCCCGAGCGGGTTATCGTTGCCAACAGTTTGGCCGCCAGGTAGGAGCAGTGACGAGCGGCTCCTATGCCCCGACGCTGGGGAAAAATTTGGCGCTCGCGTTGATTGAAGCGGATTTGGCTATGCCGGGGATCCGTTTAGATGTTGAAATCCGTGATAAGCCGGTTGAAGCAATTGTTGTGAAAAAGCCATTTTATACGAGGAGGTAATGATGATGAATATTCTGGAAAATTTACGCTTTACGAAGGACCACGAATGGGTAAAGATCGAAGGCAATAAAGCAATTGTAGGAATTACCGACTTTGCTCAGAACGAACTGGGTGATGTCGTATTTGTCGAACTTCCTGCCATCGGAAAAAAAATGGCGGCCCACGACAACCTGGCGGTCATCGAATCTGTAAAAGCGGTATCGGATATCTTTGCTCCTGTTGCCGGTACAGTAAGCCAAGTAAATGAGGTGTTAAACGACAGCCCGGAAATGGTGAACCGCGATCCGTATGGAGGCGGCTGGATTGCGGAACTGGAAATGACTGATCCTTCCGCTGTTGACGGTCTACTAAGCGCCGGTGAGTATGAAGCATTGATTAAGGAGAAAGCATGATGGGCGGCGCGCATTATTTACCGGCTACGGAAGAAGACCGCAAGGCGATGATGGCGCGGATCGGCATTTCGAATGTTGACGAATTGTTTGCGGATATTCCACCGGCGATCCGTTTATCAGAGGATCTTCGTTTGCCGCCTGCGTTGAGTGAGCTGGAATTGACGGCCAACTTGCGTAAAATTGCCTCTCGAAATTTGGATGTTGATTCGGCTCCTTGTTTTTTGGGCGCAGGAGCCTATGACCATTTTATCCCTGCCGTGGTCAGCGATTTGGCGTCCCGTTCCGAGTTTACCACCGCCTATACGCAATATCAGGCGGAGATCAGCCAGGGAGCCCTACAGGCGCTATGGGAATACCAGAGCATGATCTGTGAGTTGACGGAGCTGGACGTTGCCAATGCTTCTTTGTATGACGGGGCTACCGCTTTGGCCGAAGCGATGAATATGGCGTGCGGCGCCACGGGGCGAAAACAGGTTCTCGTCAGTGGCGGAATTCATCCGTTTTACCGGCGGGTGCTGGCGACCTATGCGCATGATCTGGGAATTCAGATAGAAGTCATTCCGTTAGTCAACGGAGTCACGGATAAGCAGGCTTTGTTGGCGGCGGTAAATCCGCAAACAGCGGGTATTTTGCTGCAGTCGCCCAACTTTTTCGGCTGCATTGAGGACATGAACGGTATCGCGGAGGAAATCCATCAGCAAGGCGGATTGCTGGTTATGGCGGTCAACCCGATTTCCTTGGGAATATTAAAGTCTCCAGGTGATTACGGAGCGGATATCGCGGTCGGCGAAGGGCAGATGTTGGGGCTTGGGTTGAATTTCGGCGGACCGTATCTCGGTTTTATGGCGGTCCGGGAAAAATGGATGCGCCGGATGCCCGGCCGGATTGTCGGCCGGACGGTAGACAAGGAAGGAAACCGCGGATTTGTGCTTACGCTGCAAGCCAGGGAGCAGCATATCCGGCGGGAAAAGGCCTATTCCAATATTTGTTCCAATGAAGGGCTGTGCGCACTGACCGCGGCCATTTATTTAACGGCGATTGGCAAACAGGGGTTAGTAAATGTCGCCACGCTCTGTTTGGAAAAAGCCCACTATGCAGCGGAAAAAATTGCCGTTCTGCCGGGCTATAGCCTGGAATTTGCCAGCCCGTTTTTTCATGAATTTGTGGTTAGAATGCCGGTACCGGCCGCGGAAATACAGCAAAGGCTTTTGTCACAGGGGATCATCGGCGGACTAAACGTAACAGAAACGGATGGAGTTGTTGCGGATGGCCGCGAGAGAATGCTTTTCTGCGTCACTGAAAAAAGAACCAAAGAAGAAATCGATCACCTTGTGGCTGTATTGGGGGGAGAAGAATGAGCAGCTCTTACAGCTATCAACCGTTGATTTTCGAACAGAGCCGCCCAGGCCGGATTGGTGCCAATCTGCCGGTTTCCGATGTGTCGGCGAAAAATATTACGGACATCATCCCGCAGCAATTGCTGCGCAAGGCTCCTCCGGAGTTGCCGGAAGTCAGTGAAGTGGAAACCGTTCGTCACTATACCGCTCTCTCCCGGCGCAACTATAGCGTAGACACCGGCTTTTATCCTTTGGGGTCTTGTACCATGAAATACAATCCCAAAGTGCATGAACAGATTGCCCGGCTGCCCGGTTTTGCCAAGATCCATCCGCTGCAGCCGGCAGAAAGTGTCCAAGGTGCTTTGGCGATGATGGTGGAATTACAAACTTACCTGGCGGAAATCTCCGGCATGGATGCCTGCACGCTGCAGCCTGTCGCGGGGGCGCATGGCGAATTAACCGGGATTAAGTTGATCCGGGCTTTTCATGAAAGCCGCGGCGAAAAACGTTCCCAGGTGATTATTCCGGATTCGGCGCATGGGACTAATCCGGCTACCGTGTCCATGAACGGGATGGAAATGGTGGAAGTTCCGTCCGCTGCCGATGGAGGGGTTGATTTGGATGCCTTGCGCAAGGCAGTTGGGCCGCAGACGGCGGCGCTGATGCTTACGAATCCCAATACGTTGGGATTGTTTGACTCGCATATTCAGGAAATTGCCCAAATTGTCCATGATGCCGGCGGGCTGTTATATTATGACGGGGCGAACGCTAATGCCATTTTGGGGATCACGCGCCCCGGCGACATGGGCTTTGATGTAGTTCACTTTAATCTGCATAAGACGTTTTCCACTCCACATGGTGGCGGCGGACCCGGGTCAGGCCCGGTAGGCGTCAAAAAATGCCTGATTCCGTTTTTGCCGGTGCCGGTTGTCGAATTGCAGGACGGGAGATATTCGTTGTCATACGATCGCTCCTTGTCGATTGGCAAGATCCACGGCTTTTACGGTAATTTTGCCGTATACCTGCGGGCCTATGCTTATATCCGGACGTTAGGACCGGATGGATTGAAGCAGGTCAGCAAGGATGCGGTATTGGCGGCCAATTATGTGCTGAAGGAACTGGCAGATGACTATAAAGTTCCCTATGATCGCTATTGCATGCATGAATGTGTTTTCGACGGATTGAAGGAACATGCGCCGGGCATACGGACGCTGGATGTTGCCAAACGTATCCTGGATTACGGCTGCCATCCGCCGACGGTGTATTTCCCGCTGATCATTCATGAAGCATTGATGATTGAACCGACGGAAACGGAAAGTAAGGAGACTGTCGACCGGTTTATCGCTATGATGCGGCGGATCGCCAGGGAGGCCGTGGAAGAACCGGATTTGCTGCTGAGCGCGCCGCACAATACGCTGGTGAAGCGGCTGGATGAAGTGCTGGCGGCCCGCAAGCCGGATCTGCGGTGGAGGAAGAAGATTTAAAAGAAGGATTGATGGGAAATTGCCTTTGGTGATATGGATTTTATTAGTCCTTTATGAAACTGGGATATACATTCAACGAATAATCCGGGCCGAAACTTTACGTTTCGCCCCGGATTATTCATGTGTTAACTATCGATTTATTAAATTTATTTTAAAAATTCCGTGTACACCGCAGCCAGAGCCGGCCGTTACGGTCGGTATCGGAATTCGCTGGATCGGAGGTCAGCTTCCATGCATAGTCCATCCGTAAAAAATAATCGCGATCCAAGTTCCAAATAACCCCTAATCCTGCACCGCTTAACGTGCGGAAATTTGTAGAAGCATCCCAAGGATTTTTGTTAATTTTGATGCGGCCGGTGTCAATGAAAGCAGCAAGTTGAAAATCAGGACCGGGCATATTCCAGTGCAGTTCGCCCGTGAGAATATAACCTGCATCGCCGGGCGCTTCACCTTGCGGATAGGCTCTTACCCCAGTTGCCCCGCCAAGATAAAGCTTTTCGGAGGAATCTAAGTTTTTACTGGCTAATTGACCGGAAAATGCTAGCAGGTAACTCAACCGCGCGCTTAGTTGTTTTACACGTATCAGGGATAAAGTGGCCATACTAAAACTTCCGTTTGTGTTTGCACTGAGTTGGTCTACCACGAGAATATCGGGAGTATCAATGTCAAGTTTTCCTAGCGAGTATTCCAGATTGAACGCGCTGATACCGCTGCCATCCGTATCGCGTCGATCACCATATAAGCCAAATGTAAATAGCCGGCTTGTCTTGTTGGAAATGGAATTGGTCGCATCTTGACGGTCATCCAGTTTCTTGTCGTCAAAGCCGATGCGCCCTGAGAGGTTCAGATTGCGGGATCGGATGAAGGGATAGGTGGCGAATAGGCTGCGTGTGATTGCTGTACCGTTTGCTTCTAATATGGCAAAATCTTTGCCCAGCAAGTAATGCGTACGCGCAAAACTAACTCCCCAGTTGCCGCCTTGGCTGCCTATAGGCAGTTGATACGTCAGGTTGTAGTTATCCATGCCGGAACCGGCATAGGTACCGGCAAGCGTCACTTGATCTCCGCTACCGCTTGGATTATGGATATCCATGGTTACGCCGATGCGATTTTTGCCGGTAAACCAGTTTCCGTAGTTGTCGATTGCCAGAGAACCGTTTATTTTTTGTGTGTCGCTGACATCAACAATCAGGTCAGTTGTCCCGGGCTTTTCTCCTCTGACAAGAGTGGCTTTCGCGTTCACGCCGCTGGTATCGTCGAGTAGCAGGATCATTCTTTCCAGGTTAGCTCTTTCTACATAATCCCCACTGTGGATGGCGGACAGCAGGGCTTCAGCATGCGAAGACGCGAAAGAAGACTGGTTGCGAAGACTGATCTTGCCATATTGACCAATCAGTATAGCGATTTCTACAGTATTATCTTTGACTTCCTGAACCGGGAGATAGGCAGTGGCAACAAGGTACCCCTGGCTGCGCAGATATCTTGTGATCCGCCAAGTCAAATTCTCCAGATCCGCAAGGCTCATTTCTTTGCTCAGTCCATCTTGAATTTGTTTGGCCAGTATTTCTTCGGGGACGATGATTTGACCAGTGAAACGGATATGGTCAACCTTGATTTTAGGTCCTTGCCCGGCTTGTTTTTGACTTTCTTGCTCTTGATTGATTGTCAGATCCGGTGTAGCTTGGGCGGGGTAAACAATTTTTCTTTCCTGGATACTTTTATCAGTTTGCCCGGCATCCGGCGCAACAGCGGCCATGGCGCAAGTTGTAGCGAAGGTCGCTGCGAGTAAGACTGCAATCGCCAAGCAGTAATGTCTACTAACAGCCATTGGCATAACCTCTCTTTCCGTTAAAAAAATAAAGACTGCCAAAGCGTAGCCGGAGCGAATCCGGCGCAGCCTGGCAGTCATGAGTCCGGTATTCCGGGCTTTTAGACCCACAGCTTTGCGTCCTTACTTTTTAGTAAGTTTGCCAATACTGTATCCTATAAAAACCAAGAATACTTCTAACCACAACTTCATTATATACTTTTGTATTTTAAGAGTAAACAAATCCCCTTAAAATTATTTGATTATTCTGTAGAATTTTCTTAATATGCTTTTAATCCCATTCGCGGATGACGCACCGGCTTTAAGGTTAATTTGGCAATTAAAAAAACCGCTTCCTGAATAGGGACATCCCGCTGCCCGTCAGCAGTTTCGAATATACAAACAGGTTCTTCAACGCCTACCTCGCCGCCCGGGAGATAAATATATTCACCGGTTTCATTGTCGCCGAAGATGATGCCGGCTAGCAGGTGTCCTCTTGAAACTTGGGCCATC
>CAYUNV010000079.1:7875-8396 GCA_964446265.1 uncultured Negativicutes bacterium
ATTATCGCTCCTATCTTTGGGTTGTATATTTTTTCGGCATCGCCAACACAATGCAGCGATAACCGGTTTCGAAAAATTAATTGGTATTTACAGCCTTCATTATAGCATGGTTGCGGTGATTTGCCTGCATATTTTTGCAATATGTGGATATTTGCAGAGAGAAAAAAATATGCTATAATCTAACTAACGATAGGTAGGTAAAAGAAAGAAGTGACAACATGACTGCGAACCGAATTAAACTGGCGGCCCTTCCGTTATTTTCGCAAAAAGGGTATGAAGGGACGGCTCTTTCGGAAATTGCCGAACAAGTAGGCATTAAAAAGCCGTCCATCTATGCGCATTATAAAAACAAAGAAGCCTTGTTTTGGGCTGTTGTTGTCGATATGACAGCGGCGTATGTGGAGCGCTGGGATACAGTCATTCAGCAGAACCAGGCACTCGGTGTGGAACAACAACTGTATGGATTACTGGAAGAAACCATCCGCCATTTTACGGAAGAACCGCTTCATATTGCGCTATGG
>CAYUNV010000079.1:8406-12422 GCA_964446265.1 uncultured Negativicutes bacterium
CCGAATTTGGCTGTTTCCGCCCGCAGACCTGAAGGAAGAATTATTGCAGCGCATGACGGAACTGCATAAACGGTTGGAGCAGGATGTGACCATGATGATACAAAGAGGGATTGATCAAGGAGAAGTACGGGCCGGTTCAGCCTATGACATGGCATTTGCCTATCTTTCCCTGATGGACGGGTATTTGATGCGAATCAGCTGCTACGGACCGGGCAATTATGTCACCCAGCCGATGGATATCTGGAATTGTTTTTGGCCGGGCATTCGCAAATAACGGCAGCAAGAATAGGAAGAGAACAGAATTGCTTCGAACAAGCATAAGCAGGAGGGAACAATTGTGGCAAAACAATGGCAGAAGACAGGTTGGGGGAAAACACTGGTTTTATTGGTGTTAGGATTACAGGCGGTGCTTTTATTCAGCGGCTGCGGACGGCAGCAGGCCAATATTCCGGAAACATGGGGCAGAGCGGAAGCCAAGGAAATTGACATCAATACGAAAATTGCCGGTCGGGTTGCCACCTTGCTGGTCAAGGAAGGGGATGCTGTCCAGTCCGGTCAGGTGATTGCCCGCATCGACAACCGCGATATTCTGGCCAAAGCGGATCAGGCCAAAGCGGCAATCCAAGCGCTTGAAGCCCAGTCCTCTCAAGCCGGAACGGTAACGAACCTGCAAGACCGGACTTCGCAGGCTTCCTTGACGACAGCGAAGGCGCAGGTGGAAAAAGCACGGTCTGATTTGGCTGTGGCCGAAACGGATTATGCGCGATATCAAGGACTATTGCAGTCCGGAGCAGTATCGCAGCAAGTGTTTGATAATATGCGCTTAAAATACCAAGTAGCCCAGTCGACTTATGCACAAGCTGTGGCGCTGCAAGAAACGGCGGAAGCCGGTTTGCTGCAGACCCAGGTCAATCTGGACAACGAAGCGGCGATCCGGGGAAAATTAATTCAGGCGCAGGCGGCTTTGGCTGAGGTTGAAGTGTATGTGGATGAAACGGAGATCCGGGCGCCGATCAGCGGGATTATTTCGGCCAAATATGTAGAACAGGGGGAAATGGTTTCGACGGGAACGCCCCTAGTTGCGATTCAAGATCCGGTGGACAATTGGATTAATTTGAAAGTGCGGGAAACGGAATTGAGTAAATACCATCTGCAGGATGAAGTGACGTTGGAAGGCCGCGATCCGGGCTTACGGATAACAGGAAAAATTGTTGATATTAGTAAAAAACCGGAATTTGCCACCTACCGTTCCACTAATGAACGGGGTGAAAATGATGTGATTACGTTTAATGTGAAAATCAGGGTAAACTCGGATCAAGTCCGACCGGGCATGCGGTTCCGGATTGCTGCGGGAGCGCGTTGATATGAACGTGTTAACAGTCGCCCGGCGCGAATTGCGGATGATGTTTGTCAGTCAGCCGAAAATTGCGGCGGTATTGTTCGGCGTGCCGGTATTGTATGTCTTATTGTTCGGCATGCTGTATTCCGGCAACATTGTCAAATATATTCCGACAATCGTGTATGATCAGAGCCAGACGGAAGTAAGCCGGACCCTGATCCAGGCGTTTGAAGACTCCGAACGGTTTCAGGTTGTCGCTTACGCAACGGCCCAGGAAGATGTCGATGCATATTTGCAGGAGGAAACGGTTCAAGCAGCCCTTGTGATTCCGCCTGATTTTGCCCGCGACATCAAAAAAGGGTCGGCAACACAGGTTTTGTTGATTGTCAATGGCAATAACCTGTTGTTTGCCAACCCGGCTGTCGGATCGGCCCAGGAAATTGTCCAAACCTTTTCGGCCGGTGCCGGGCAGCAACTGATGGAAAAAGCGGGACAGCTTCCGGAAACGGCTCTGGGCAGTTCTGCTCCCGTGCGGTTTGGCCTGCGCATCCTGAACAATCCGACTTACGGGTACGCCAATTTTATTGTGGGCGGGTTGGGCGCAAATGGGTTGCAGTTGGGCATTGTTTTGGCAATTTGCACAACGCTGACCGGTATTTTCCGGCGTTTGGAGGAGTGGCAGGGGATTTCTTCCTGGCAAATTGTACTTGGCAAGCTGCTGCCGTACTGGCTATGGGGCGTTGTGTCTTACCTCACGTATCTGGTGATTGCCTATCAGTTTTTATTGCTGCCGGTAAAAGGGAGCTTGTTGGAACTGTCGATGGTTGGCTCGGCGTTCGTTTTTGCCGTAAGCTCGATTGGACTGTTTTATTCGGCGATTGCGCCGAACGAGATCCAGGCGATCCAACTTCCGGTCGCCTATATTATGCCGGCCTTTCTTTTCTCTGGGTATATCTGGCCGGATTTTGCCATGAATACCTTTAGTAAGATTGTTTCTTCCATCTTGCCTTTGACCTATGCCGCTGTAGATATAAGGGATTTGATGCTGACGGGCTATGCGCCGGCACTGTATAGCGACCTGATGGTTTTAGCGGCTATGGGTGGAGTGCTGCTCATACTTTCCATCGGAGTGGTTTCCTTCCGGCGGCGCCGTATCGAGATCGGACAACGGAAACTCAGCAGGGAGGGGACCGAGTGATGTTTTGGCAGATTTGCAAACAAGAACTGTACTGGATGTTTCGTAAAGATCCGCGCCGCGCATTCTATCTGTTTGGTTCTTCCTTGTTTTATGTAATTTTATTCGGACTGCTCTATAACCCGAATCTTGTCAATGCAATCCCGACGGTGGTGTATGATCAAGACCAGACGGTGTTAAGCCGTTCCCTTGTCCAGGCGTTCGATGATTCGGAGCGGTACCGTATTGTGGAGTATGTAACTTCTGAAGAAGAAATGAACGCGGCGATCCAGAACAAAACGGCCCATGCCGCCATTTCGATCCCACCGAATTTTGCCCGCGATATTAAAAAAGGGGTGAGTTCGCAAGTGCTGGTGTCAGCCAACGGATCGAATATCGCGGTCGGTAATGCGATTATCAGCTCGGCGCAGGAGATTATTGCCGTATTTTCGGCCCGAGTCAGCCAAGAGCTGGCTGAGAAGTCGGCGGGATTGCTGCCAACCTCCGCCGCTCATTATTCTGCTCCGGTTGCCTTTCAACTGCGGGTTCTTAACAATCCCAATTTAGGCTATTTAAATTTCTTTGTTCTCGGCGTAGTGATGGCTGCTTTGCAGGAAGGGATTTTGTTGGCGTTGGGCAGCAGTCTGCTGAATGATAAGCATGACGCCGACCAATTTGGCGAGGCAAAACCGATCCTGCTGTTTACCGGCAAGCTTTTGCCCTATTGGCTGGGCGGGATCATTGCCTTCACTTGTTCGCTGCTTCTGTCGGTAGTGTTGTTTGCCATTCCCTGCAAAGGGAATTTGCTTCTTCTTTTGGCCTTGGGAGCCTCGTTCACCTTTGCCGTCACGGCGCTGGGCGGACTGGCCGCGCTGGCCTTCAAAGACGAAGTCGATTTTAACAGACTATTGTTGATTTATGCGGTCCCGGCTTTTCTTTATTCCGGTTATACCTGGCCGCAGCAGGCAATGGACCAGCTTAGTTTCTGGCTGTCTTTTACTTTTCCCATGACGTATGTAACGTCTAATTTGCGTAGTTTGATGGTTTCCGGCTATGCGCCAAACCTGGCAAATGGGATCGGAAGCTTGCTGTTGATGGGAATTGTTGCTTTTTGTCTGGCCGGGGTGGTGTACCAGCGGCAACGGAGAAAATTTTTACAGCAGTCCGCGGAAAACAGCGGTTGAAAAACGGATTGGCGCATTGCAATCTGTAACCATTGGATCGTAAAGGCACGGCTTTTGTCGTGCTTTTTTCGTGTTGCTGAAAAACATGTTGTTGTTGAACAGGAAATGAGCGCGGCATGAAGAAATCTGATATACTTATGGGTGGTTGATTACTTGCGTAAACAACACAAAGTTTAACAAAAAGCCGGAAGACTAATGCAAAAAAGACCAATTGAAATGGGCTTTTTAACGGCCTTCTAGTGGTTGGAGGATATTCGCACTATGCATCTTTTATTAGACCGTTTAAATCCGGAACAACGTGACGCAGTAAAGCAGACCG
>CAYUNV010000079.1:12432-12735 GCA_964446265.1 uncultured Negativicutes bacterium
CGGTGCCGGTTCGGGAAAAACACGGGTATTGACCTGCCGGATTGCCTATCTTCTGGAGCAGGGAGTGGCTCCGTACCGGATTTTGGCGATTACGTTTACGAATAAGGCTGCCGCTGAGATGCGGGAACGGGTGCATCAAATGGTTGGCGCCCAGGCGAAAGATATTTGGCTCAGCACATTCCATGCGTTTTGTGCGAAATTCCTGCGGATGGAAATTGAAAATTTGCCTGGTTACAAACGGAATTTCGTCATTTATGATGCCGGGGACAGCCAGTCGGTGGTAAAAACCTGTTTGAAAGAAAT
>CAYUNV010000080.1:0-6918 GCA_964446265.1 uncultured Negativicutes bacterium
GGATGCCAAAAATCGACGAAAGCAATTACTGGATATACTGAAACGGGTTGGCGCGCCTGTGACAGGGACGGCTTTGGCGCACGAACTTGGCGTAAGCCGGCAGGTGGTTGTTGGTGACATTGCCATATTACGGGCTGCAGGCGGAGAAATCGTTGCCACGCCGCAAGGTTATTTTTTGCCCGCTGCGCCAACATCGTCTGTTCAAACCGCTAAAATAGCCTGTCATCACGAAGGAGACCAATTGGCTGATGAATTAACTGTGATTATTGATAATGGCGGCAAGGTATTGGATGTGATTGTTGAGCACCCCGTATATGGAGAATTGCGGGCTAACCTCATGCTGGCTTCGCGGCGGGATATTGCCGATTTTCTGCATAGGTTGGAGCATAGCGGCGCGAAACCTTTGTCTGCGGTTACCGGGGGAGTCCACTTGCACACGGTTGAGGTTCCTTCCCAACAAGTGCTTGCCCAGATTGAAAAAGAATTGGCGGAGCAGGGGATCTTGTTCAAGTAGGACCTTTGTCGAATGAACATTTTAAATAAGGCTTGTCATTTGCAAATGACAGTCGTATAATAACCATATCTGACAAGACAGATGTATTGTCAGTAAAGAATAAAAAAGATTACCGTGTATCATAACGGCTGCGGAAGGCGTTAGGGCAGGAGGGAAAGACTTGGTTGAATTGAAACGAAAAATTGAAAAACTGAAGCGGGATCGGAAGGCCCTTGTTTTGGCGCACAACTATCAACTGGATGAAGTGCAGGATGTAGCGGACTATGTTGGTGATTCTTTCTATTTGAGCAAAGTTGCTGCACAAATCGATTGTGAGGTAATCGTTTTTGGCGGTGTCCGTTTTATGGCCGAGACAGCCAAACTCCTTTCGCCGGACAAAGTCGTCTTATTGCCGGAAGCGGATGCGGGCTGCCCGTTAGCGGATACCATTACCGCTGAAGATGTGCTGGCTCTCAAGCGTCAATATCCTGGCGCTCCGGTGGTATGTTACATTAATTCCTCCACGGAAGTGAAGGCGGAAAGCGATATCTGCTGCACATCGGCGAACGCAGTCAAGATCGTGGCGGCCTTGCCGGAAAAACAAGTAATTTTTGTTCCGGATGGCAACTTGGGGGATTATGTGGCCAAACAGCTGCCGGCTAAGGAATTGATATTATGGCCGGGGCGTTGCAATACGCATGCAAAAGTGAAGCAGGAGAATATATTGCAGATGCGGGAACATTATCCGTCTTCAAAAATTTTGGTTCACCCGGAATGTGATCCGACGGTCGTGGAGATCGCTGATTTTGCCGGCAGCACTTCAGAGATCATCCGACAGGCGGAAAATTCTGCTGCCGAGGTTTTGATTATTGGGACGGAAGTCGGTGTTCTGTGTAACTTACGGGCTTCGCAGCCGGGAAAACGAATATTCTTATTGCATCCCGGTTTGGTATGTCCGAATATGAAAAAGACGAAACGGCAGAGTATTTATGACGCATTGGCTAATAACCACTGTGAAATCCAAGTGGATGCGTTAATGGCCGATAAAGCGAAACAGGCGATACTGCGGATGCTGGAGGTAGGTTGAGTGATGGAGCGAAGCTATGTTTTGCCGGTATGGGATAAACAGAAAAAATTAGCAACCAAGCGCTATGATGTTGTAGTTGTTGGTGCAGGCATTGCCGGAATGACAGTGGCTTTATCCATGGACCCGAAGCTGCGAGTGGCGCTTGTCAGCAAAGAACAAGTGGCGGAATGCAGTACCTATAAAGCGCAAGGCGGCATTGCCGTGGCGGTGGGACCGGATGACAGCGCGCAGGATCATTTTTTGGATACAGTGAAAGTCGGGCAGGGGTTATGTTGTGAAGAAATTGTACGAATTTTAGCCGATGAAGGGCCGGACGGGTTGGGATTCCTCCAATCGCTGGGGGCGGATTTTTGCCATACCAAGTTCGGCCTGGATTTGACGAAAGAAGCGGCTCATTCACGTAACCGAGTGGTTCACTACTATGATTATACCGGAAAATATGTTGCGGAATTATTGGCTGGCGCAGTCAGGCAACGGAGCAATATTGATCGACTTGGCGATTCGTTTTTATTGGATATCGTGACTGGGCCGGAACGGTGTTGCGGCTGCATAGTTGAACACGGTTGCGAGTTGGTGTATCTTCAAACGGCGGCAGTTGTAATTGCAACGGGCGGATACAGCGGATTGTTCAAACGGTCCACCAATGAAGTATCGGCAAGCGGTGATGGGATTGCTGCCGCCTACCGTGCCGGCGCTGTGATTGCGGACATGGAGTTTGTCCAGTTCCATCCGACAGCAACGACGCTGCCATCAGGGAAAGTCTTTTTATTGACGGAGGCACTGCGCGGTGAAGGAGCGGTGCTGCGTAATTCGGCAGGCGACCGGTTTATGCAGCGTTACCATCCGAGTGGGGAGCTTGCGCCGCGTGACGAAGTGTCAAGGGCGATACTACTCGAAATTGAGCGCCAGGACGGCGGGCCGGTCTATCTCGATGCCCGGCATCTTGGGAAAGCGGCTTTGACCGACCGCTTCCGGCAGGTTTATGCGGACTTGGCCAACAACAATTGCTATTTAGAACGCGATCTGGTTCCTGCTACTCCTGCGGCTCATTATACGATCGGCGGGATTAAGACGGATTTATGGGGCCGGACCAACGTCGCTTCGCTGTTTGCCTGCGGTGAGGCTGCGGCGACGGGTGTTCATGGCGCTAACCGGCTGGCCAGCAACTCTTTATTGGAAGGCCTTGTTTTTGGACGCAGGGTGGCGGCCTATCTGAATGATACAATTCAAACCACGAGAAAACTCTCTGGGGTGCCAGAAGGCGCTGCGAGTCCTGGGCTTGTCACTGCGAATTTAACCCTGCTGCGGAACAAATTGGACAGCGTTGCGGGTGTTGTGCGCAAGGGAGAAGAATTGGCGGACATGCTGAAATGGCTGAAAAAGGGCGAACTGGACTGCCGGTCTGGTTCGATAAACAGGAACCGGTGCCATATCTACAATGCCTATCAATTGGCGGGGTTGTTGTTGGAAGCGGCTTTGTTACGGACGGAAAGCCGGGGGGCCCACTATCGTGCCGATTTTCCGGCGAAAAATGACAGGCAGTTTCGTAAACACACCCTGCAGCAATGGGGACAAAAAGCGCGCATGGCATAAAAGAGGATTGTAAATTACAATATTGTGGATTGCATTTTGCGGTACAATGTTTTGCGGGCGATACCTAATTCGCGCGCCGCTGCGCTGACGTTGCCGCCGTGTTTTGCTAATGCAGCTAAAATACGCTGTTGTTCGGTTTCTTTCATTATTTGCCGCTGTTGTTTTCGGACATCAGCGGCATTTAGTGTTTGAACGGGTGAAGGGGGTAAAGTTAAGGTGTGGCGGGCGAGTTTTTGTGGAAGAAAGATTTCGGACGGAAGGTCGGATAAGGTAATTCTGTCCGCTTCCGTCAAACTGGTGACCCGTTCGACTATGTTTTGCAGTTCGCGGATATTGCCCGGCCAGTTATATTGCTGTAAAAAATCCAGCACCGCTGGGTCCATTGTAAAATTCCGGTTTCTGTCCCGCCCCAATTTGTTCAAAAAATGGGCAATCAGCAGGGGGATGTCTTTTGAGCGGCTGCGCAGCGGCGGCAGGGCGATGGAAATTACGTTTAAACGGTAATACAGGTCTTGTCGGAATGAACCGTTTTCCACCTGTTGTAATAAATTTTTGTTAGTAGCGCAGATAAAGCGCACGTTAACAGGAATTACTTTGGTACTGCCGATGCGGGTCAGTTTCTTTTCCTCCAGTACCCGCAATAAGGCGACCTGCTGTTCTAATGGCATGTCGCCGATTTCATCCAAAAACAGGGTGCCGCCGGCAGCCAATTCGAATTTCCCCGGTTTTCCTCCTTGTTTTGCTCCGGTGAAGGCGCCTTCGGCATAACCAAATAACTCGCTGCCAATCAGTTCCCGGGGGATAATGCCGCAATTCACCGCAACAAACGGACCGTTTTGCTGCTCGCTGCGGTTGTGGATTGCCTGGGCGAAAATTTCTTTTCCTGTGCCGCTTTCCCCCTGCAGAAGAATATTGAACGAGGTGGTTGCCGCCAAGGAGGCGACGCGTTTGGTTTCCCGTATCTCCGTACTTTCGCCGATAATATCGTCAAATTGCAGGGAGGCGTTGTAACCGCTCACCCGGTTAATCAAGTTCTGGATTTGTTTAATGGGACGTAAAATAATAATTCCGCCGATGACGTTTCCCTGGTCATCAGTTAACGGTTCCCCGGATGTGAAGCAATGGAGCCGGTTTTTTTTGACGTCAACGATCAATTCGATGTCTTCATACCGGGTTTTGTGTAACAGCATGTTGTGTGGTAAGTCGGCTTTTGCGCCGAATAGTTTTTCGATGGGCATCCCTAACGCGTTTTGGGCGGTATCGCTTAAGATTGCGTTTGCGGCAGGGTTGATTTCGGTGATCCGGCCCAGCTCATCGATCATTAGAACGCCATCAGAAATGGTATTAAAGATATTCGTTAACCGGGTATTGGTAAAAGCCAACTCTCTGTTTTTCCTTCGGACATCTAACTGGGCCATGATAGCCTCGGCTGCCGAAACGGCCATCCCCAGTGTGTGTAAGTGGGTCATATGTGAGGCGCCGGAGATATTTAAGATGCCGATTAATTGGCGGCTGCTATCGAAAATAGGCGCGGCGGAACAGGTTAAACCGTGCTGTTGCTGGCAATAATGCTCAGCTCCCGAAATCTGAATGGGGGCCTGGATCACCGCCACGGTACCGATTGCGTTCGTGCCGGTTTCTTTTTCCGACCACAGGGAGCCGTGGATAAAATTACGCGTCAACCGTTTTTTTTCTGGATCCGTATCGCTGAGCAGTTCCATCACATAGCCGGTTTCGTCGGCTAATACCACTACGAAACCGGACCCGCGGACAAATTCATACAAATTGGACATGAAGGGTGTAGCAATGGTGATCAGATCTTTTTTTTCGGTCAGAAGTTTCTTTAATGCTTTATCGCCCAAACGGCTGGGTGGCGCCTGCGTGTGTGGGTCAACTTGGTTTGCCCGGCAGCGCTGCCAAGATTCTTCTACTTTTGTGTGGAGCGGGCGGGTGATAGCTCTTCCGTTGATAAAATCTTCCCAGATCGGCAAAATCGGGTCTGAATAGTGGTGAGTTGATGACATTGTTGTTTCACGCTCCTGGTTTCTTCATAACCGCTACATTTCGCTGTTAAACGATATGTCTCTGTGGAAATTCAAAAGATATGTGACAATTATGTTACCATATGTGTATATAATGTTGCAATAGCGACAAAAATGTTACATAATTCACAAACGAGTTTCGATCTGTTTTTGCTTGTGGGAACCATTGGATTAAAAAGAGTGTGCGGATTTGCTGTCGCCAAGGTAACAAGAGACGAGGATGGCTCGTAGTTAAGTGGTTTGGCATGAAAATTGCTTTTATAGGATCGTGGCAAACAAAATACTATAAAGGCAGGGAAAAATTTATGTGGGATCAACAAATTGACATTCATCAGGTAGTTGAAATTCGGACAAAAACAACAACATATTTAGGCGTTGGTGCGATCAATAAAATGTTTGATATTGCCGATCGTTTAATAGAACGGGGCATTAAGAAAACGGTTGTCGTGACAGGTAAAGGATCTCATATCAAGTCGGGTGCTTGGGAGGTTGTAAAAAAAGCGTTTGATGAGAAGGGCATTGAGTATGTCCTGTATAGTAAAATAACGCCGAATCCTACTGTTGACCAAGTGGACGAAGCGACGGAACTGGCAAAGAACTTTGGTGCGGCCGGTGTTGTTGCGATTGGCGGTGGCAGCCCGATCGATGCGGGCAAAGGCGTGGCAGTTATGCTGGCGTACCCGGACAAGAACGCGCGAGATTTGTGCGAATTCAAATTTGCAGTGGAAAAAGCCGTGCCGATTATTGCTGTTAATCTGACGCATGGGACGGGGACGGAAGTTGACCGGTTTGCAGTGGTTTCTATTCCAGAGAAGGATTTTAAACCGGCATTGGCGTTTGACTGCCTGTATCCGTTGTATTCTATCGATGATCCGGCGCTTATGGCGAATTTGCCGGCTGACCAGACATCGTATGTTTCGGTGGATGCGGTGAACCATGTGATTGAGGCGGCGACCACGAAATTAGGCAATCCGTTTGCGGTTACACTGGCGAAAGAAACAATTGCGCTGGTTGCCAAATATTTGCCGTTGGCAAGGAAAGATCCGGCTGATCTTACTGCCCGTTATCATTTGCTATATGCCTCGTTGATCGCCGGTGTTGCGTTCGATAACGGCCTGCTGCATTTTACCCATGCCCTTGAGCATCCGCTCAGCGGATTGAAGCCGGAATTGGCGCATGGACTCGGATTGGGCGTCTTGCTGCCGTCGGTAGTAAAACAAATTTATCCGGCTAAAGCCAAGATCCTTGCCGATATTTTGGCGCCGATTGTACCTGGTTTGCAGGGGGCGGCGGACGAAGCCGGCAAAGCATATGATGGACTAAAAATCTGGTTGAAGGAAGCGGGCATTAAAGACAGTTTGACGGAAGAAGGATTCTCGTTGGCGGATGTTGATAAATTGGTATATCTGGCGTTCCACACCCCCAGCCTGGACCTGTTGTTGAGCATGGCACCGATTGAAGCGACGGAAGAGGTTGTGAAACAAATCTATATTGATTCGATGTAATTGATGGGTATTTGTAGGAAAACGGACCTGTGGCATTTCTTATGCTGCAGGTCCGTTTTGTATAAGATCGATTCATGAATTGTTGCCGGATTAATCAATTTGGCTGCGTGATCCGTTTAGAATTTCACTGTCATGCCGATTTCGGAGTATCTTTCCGGTGCGACAAGGTAAGCGCCCAGATAATATTATTTATCCAGA
>CAYUNV010000080.1:6928-9810 GCA_964446265.1 uncultured Negativicutes bacterium
ACTTTGCAATCGACAACATGGTAGGAAGGCAAGTATACGTTATTGAGCGCGACGTTTCCATCGCCTTCGGAATTGCCGTTGCCGTTACTGAATACGCTCCGCACGGAACCGATATAATTTACGGCCAGGTTCGCGGCATAGCCTTTTTTGTCCTGGTAATTAAAGCCGTAGGAGAATTTGCGGTACGGAATATCCGATACCTGGGCTTTAGCCCGGGTGTCATAGGCATCGGTGTAGGAATAATTGACAAATGCTTTTACGTTGTTGCCGATTTTTTGATGGAGCTCCGCTTCGAAACCATGCATGTCAACATGCGGGATGTTTTCGTATTGGGTGTGGGCGTTGGCCTGGCCTTGGCCTTTGATCATGTTGTCGATGTCTTTGTTGAAGTAGGTGACATCGAAACTGAGTTTGGAACTGAAGGTATGGGACAAGCCAATTTCCCGGTTAACGGCTGTTTCGGGCAGAAGATATTGGCTGACGCCGCTGCTGGCGCTCAAACCATTTAGGTAACCGCCAACCCCGGATCTCTCCATGGCGTTGGGGAATTTATAGCTTTTTCCGAATGCACCGTGTAATGCAGTCTTATCGGTAACATTGTAATTGAAACTGAGAACGGGATCGTTCGCGGATTCGTTGGCCCTCAGATGGTACGGGTCGACGAATAAGCCGGTTGCGTACGGGTAAGTTTTTGCATTAAAGAATGCTGGATTGTTGATGTTCATGCGGTCGTGATTTTCGTAATGCCGGAAACCAATGGCGGTGGTCATTTCGCGGCTGACGTTGATTGTATCCTGGATATAAAAGCTTTGACCCTTGTAGGAGTAATCGGAATAGCAATAACCGCCTTTGGCTGTTTTGCTTAATGCGGAGTTAACTGCCAATTCGGTAAAGTCCCTGGTTTCATAAGAGAAGCCGGTGGAGATTTTATTATCGGCGTTGGCCTGGATGTTGTATTGGAATTCATAGCCCTTTACCGAACCGTTCCAGTAATCGTGCAGTTTAGCATTACTGGTGTTGAGTATGCTGTGTTCTTTAGATTCGTATAATTTGAAATTGAAGTCGCTTTTGTTGTTGATTTTGTGTTTGTAAATCGCGCCGATATACGATTGCTTCATGGGATCGTATTCCCAGTTGTACGTGCCGGTGAAGAAGTTATTATTGGCGATAGCACCGCCCTGGCCTGGCGTGGCGTAAAGTGTTCCATTGGCATAATACCGGTTGGGAATTTGTACTTTTGTATCGGAGTAAGAACCGAAAAACGTCAACGATGATTTTGGATCTAGTTCCCAATCGAGTTTTCCGTTGTAGAATTTATTTTCTTTACTGGAATGAAGCGTATAACCATCCGACATTTCGCTTTTGGCATTAAAGAAATAATTGATATTTCCGTTGCTTCCACCGACGGTAGCGGAATATTTTCTGGTATCATAGCTGCCATGGGCTAAGGTAACGGAGCCGAAAGGTTTGCCGCTGCCGCTTTTGGTCGTGATATAAATTACGCCGCCCGGTGCGTCGGTGCCGTAAATAACCGGTACGGCGCCTTTGAACACTTCGATCTTTTCAATAATATCCGTTGGGATGTTGGATAAATCGACCCTGCCGTCACCAACCGGGGTGAGCTGTACGCCGTCGATGAAAATTTTTGTATTATTGGCATCGCTGCCGCGAATTTGGGCCGTGCTCTTGCCTTTGGTATTGCTGGTCGTTACATAAAGGCCTGACACGTCGTTCAACGCTTCCGCCACATTTTTCGCACCTTTTGCTTTGATGTCTTCCTCCGTAATCACTGTTGCTTTGATTGGGTTTTTCAGAGGGTTGGATTTCGTGTCGCTTACTACTACTTCGTCAAGCACAGTGCTGTCGGCGTTGGTTTCTGCTGCTCCGGCTATGGGTGTAAAGCTGGAACAGAGCAACAGGCAGCCGGCAATGATTGCTGCTTTATTCTCTTTTTTCACCGATTGTTAGCCCCTTTCGTAAATGTTTCTGCAAATGCTTTGTCCGGTTTGGCGTGTTTGAACTTTTTGCCTGTCCTGAGTCCTCCCTTCTACATTTAAACACAACAAAAACAAACAAAAACAAATAAAAAATAAATCATATGTTTTTAGTATACAATTTTTTTGGATAAAAGCAACGATACTGATGAAAAAAATGCATAAAACTAAACTATTTATTATAAAAATAAACTAAATTTAATGTTTTGTATTGTTTATGTTGATTTATGTTTGAAAAAGTATTATGATATTTTTGTTAGAAAACTGGTGTATTATTGCAGTCTAAGTTCTTGATAACCAGAAAACAAGGCTGATGATTACTGAAATGATGGGTGGAAAATTTTTTTATGCTGAATAAAAAGGCCGCTGCCGGAAAGAAACCCTTTATTTTTACATTGACGTTGGCCGAAGCGTTGTTGGTTACTCTGCTTGGCGTGATGACAGCCATCGCGAGCGTGGCAGTCCGCTTGCCCTTGCATATTCCCGGGCATACCGGATTATTGTTTATGTTCATGCTGACGCTGAGCTGCATTATTGTACGCAAATTTGGTGCCGGAACTTTGACCGGATTTATTGCCGGTTTTGTTGTCGTACTCGTGGCGCCTGGGACAAAAGGATTTTTTGCGGTGTTTGATTTTATGCTGCCCGGTTTATTCCTGGATACATTCATTTTTTTATTTCCAGGAACATCAGGCCGGTGGTATTCGATGGGACTGTTGGCTGGAACAGCGCATTTGACGAAACTTCTCTCTACGTATGTCATTGGCGCTTTGTTGCATTTGCCGCTCGGTTTTTTGTTTATGGGCTTGGGTATTGCGCTGTTGTTCCATTTCCTGTTTGGCTTTGGCGGCGGAGTTATTGCCTATTTGGCCCATGACCGGGTTGGAT
>CAYUNV010000080.1:9820-12653 GCA_964446265.1 uncultured Negativicutes bacterium
GAAAAATTTCTAAACAATGAGGTGGTTTGCTTGCAAATATTGGTTTGCATTGATGACACGGACAATATCGAGAGCCGGGGTACGGGCGAACTGGCGGAAATGATCCGGCACGCTATGGAAGAAAAAGGATGGGGAAAGACAAAACATGTTACGAGACATCAACTGTTGCTGCATCCGGATATCCCCTACACTTCCCACAATAGCTCCATGTGTTTTCAGGCGGAAATCAAAGCTGAGCTGTTGCCTGATGTCATTTCTTATGCAACGGATTTCTTAGCGCGGGAATGCCAGCAAGAAGCAGATCCGGGACTATGTATCGTAGTTGTTGATCGGTTGACGGAAACGGCCAAGCGCACAGTAATCAACTTTGGCTGCAAGGCAAAAAATAGAGTATTAACTAAGGCTGAGGCGTATGACTTGGCAAACCAACTGGATATCCACCTTTCAGAGCATGGAGGAACCGGTCAGGGGGTTATTGGCGCATTGGCCGGGGCGGGGCTGCGGTTAAGCGACAATGACGGATGGTTTAAAGGCGATCATAAAGTCGGTAAACAAGGCGAAGCGATGACGGTGCAACGGCTTCGTTCTTTCCCGGCCATTGATCAAGTGAAAAGTGTTAATGGGGTATATTTGCCTGAAAATGGCTATGTGGTGATTGGCAATAAATTAAAAACCGTGCTACTGGAAGGGGAAGCCGTTATTCTGGTTTATCCGGAAGACCTGGGGAATGGTGATTTTATCTGGAGAACCTGTGAAAAAAAACAACTGAGGGAATACGAGGCGAAGATGAACTGTGTGGCGGATGAATAATAAAAATGAAAAAGAGTTTTTGGGCGGCAAAAACTCTTGGGGTATGGCAGCGGAGATTGCTGCAGCCTGCGCCGCTTTCTCACTGGATGTCGAGGAAGAACTGATCGCAGAGGAAGAGGTGTCTTGTTATAACTGCCGGTATCGGCGCTGGACGGCTCAAGCTTTTGCCTGTTTGAAGAAATAAGAATAGGGGCAGACGGCTTTTGCCGGATGAGGGGACAAAGGGGTCGTGTGGAATGTATGATGTTGCAGTGATTGGCGCCGGGATCATCGGGGTATCCATTGCAAGAGCTCTCGCACAGTATACGCTTAACGTAATCGTGATCGAAAAGGATAACGATGTGGCCAACGAAGCGACAATGGCGAACAGCGGGATCATTTATAACGGCTATAACGCCAAACAAGATAAATTGAAAGGGACCTTTACCTTCCGGGGCAACCAGTTGTACGAAGATCTCTGCCGGGAGCTTGATGTTTCTTTTAAACGGGCTGGAATGGTCGTTACAGCTTTCGATGAGGAAGGCATGGAAAAAATCCGAGAGCTGTATAAAAAGGCGTTACAGAACGCAACGCCGCATAGCCGTTTGCTAACGACGGAAGAAGTAATGGCAATAGAGCCGAATATCAGTGAAAATGTCGCAGGGGCTTTCTATTCGCCGGATTGCGGGATCGTATCTCCTTGGGAGCTGACCTTTGCTTTGGCAGAAAACGCGATAGAAAATGGCGTTGAATTTCGTTTAGGGGCGGAAGTTACTGATATTATGAAGGACAACGATACATTCCGGATTATTGCCGATCATCAAGAAATCCAGGCAAGCTGTGTTATTAATTGCGCCGGGATGTATGCGGATAAAATCAACAACCTGGTGGATGAGCCGCAATTTAAGATAAAACCAAAGAAAGGGCAATATCTTGTTCTGGATAAACGGGCCAGCCGGTTTGTGAATAATATTATTTCCCGGCAAAAGACCGAAACGGAAAAAGGGTTTATGATGATTCCCACCGTGGATGGGAACCTGTTGATTGGGCCGTTGAATGATGATGCCGAGGACAAGGAAAGCAAGAAAACCAGCTCGGCAACCCTGCAAAAGTTAAAAAGTTTGGCCGGATGCACGTTCGACAATCTTCCTTTGGGTCAAGTGATCCGGTCGTTTTCCGGTTTAAAGGCGAAGGCAGACGTGGAAGATTTTTATATCCAAGAATCAAAGCAAGCTCCCGGGTTTATTAACGTGGCCGGTATCAATTCTCCCGGGCTCACCTGCGCGCCGGCAATTGCCGAGCATGTACGGGAAATGGTGAAAACTGTTTTTGCGAACAGAGGGGTTGCGGTTGCCGGGAACAAGGATTTTAATCCTATCCGGAAAAAAGGGGTTAGTTTCCGGGCGTTACCGCCTGCGGAACAAAACAAGTTAATCGCAGCCAATCCGCAGTACGGATCTATTGTCTGCCGTTGTGAAATGGTTACTGAAGGCGAGATTGTAGAAGCGATCCATCGAAAACCGGGAGCAACAACGGTAAAGGGTGTGAAGAAACGGACGCGGGCCGGGATGGGAAGATGCCAAGGAGGTTTTTGCAGTTCGCGGGTCGTGAGAATATTAGCCAGGGAATTACAGGTTTCCCTGGAAAACGTGGTATACGATGAGAAAAATTCATATATTGTGGCTAAACGAATGGAGTAAGTTCGCCTAGAGGAGGCGGTTTCTTGTTAACGTATGACCTTGTTGTTGTGGGCGGCGGGCCGGCCGGAATGGCTGCCGCAATTGAAGCGGCTAAGAATGGCATCGATAAGATACTGGTTTTGGAGAGGGAGCCTGAGCTGGGAGGAATCCTTCAGCAATGCATCCATACAGGGTTCGGGATCCATCTTTTTATGGAAGAATTATCGGGGCCGGAATATGCACAGCGGTTTATTGATGAGATCGAAACGAGAAAAATTGAATATAAGCTGAATACCACGGTTTTATCAGTCAGTCCGGAAAAACAGGTCTGTTTCGTCAATCCGGTTGATGGATTGTTAATATTA
>CAYUNV010000081.1:0-2166 GCA_964446265.1 uncultured Negativicutes bacterium
TTAAATATATAATATTCAGAAAATATAAACAATAAGTATAAAAGTAAAAATCATGTTTTTTATCATATCGTTTTCTCGATGATATTTTATTGTGCGCAAATACTTTATGCCAGTAATTTTTTTACTTTACTAACTATATTTTCAACGGTAAAGCCGTATTCTTTGAGCAGAACTTTTGCTGGTGCTGAAGAACCAAAACTATCAATTGCCAGAATGCGGCCGTTTGGACCTACATATCGTTCCCAACCCTGCGGCGATCCCATTTCTATCGCGATTCGAACGGTTACCTGTGGAGGAAGAATCATTTCCTGATAGCTTATTTCCTGCGCTTCAAATAAATTCCACGAAGGAAAACTGATTACAGTGGCATCAATATTATCTTGGGCCAATACCCGTTGCGCGTCTATTGCCAGCGTCACTTCGGAGCCTGAAGCCATTAACAACACCTGGGGATGATCGGATTTGGCGCACGAAATAATATAGGCACCCCGCCGCACTCCGTCTTCCGCCGTTTCCTTCGTGCCGGCAAGTGTCACTAAATCCTGCCGGGATAAAATCAAGGCGGTAGGCATACGGGTCGATTCTAGCGCTATTTTCCAAGCTGTTACCGTTTCATTCCCGTCTGCTGGGCGGATTACATTGAAATTCGGCATCGCCCTAAGGGCGGCGAGTTGTTCAATCGGCTCATGGGTCGGACCATCTTCGCCGACTGCTATGCTATCATGGGTAAAAACGTAAGTCACCGGCAGCTTCATCAAGGCGGCTAAGCGCATAGCCGGCCGCAAATAGTCGGAGAAAATAAAGAAGGTAGCCCCATAGACTTTTAAGCCTCCATGCAAACACAAGCCATTTAAAGCGGCGCCCATTGCAAATTCACGGACGCCAAACCAAATATTCTTGCCGCCATAGTTCGTTGCCGAGAAATCGCCTGCATTTTTTATCAGCGTTTTATTTGAACTCGCTAAGTCTGCCGAACCACCAAAAAAGGCCGGAATATTTTTTGAGAGAATATTCATTACTTCGCCCGAGGCGGAACGGGATGCAATTGGGACACCCGGCAGATATACCGGAAGCTGCACATCCCATCCCAAGGGTGTTTTCCCGCTTATTGCCGTATCGAGGCTTTGAGACAGTTCAGGATATTCGCGCTGATAGTTGATAAATAAATCATTCCACTGACTTTCCAGCTGTTCACCTTTGTGTACGACTGCTTTGTCAAAGTAGTCATACACAATATCTGGGACATGAAAATCATCGGTGTAGGGCCATTGATAAAATTTTTTGGCTGCCTTTGCTTCCTCTTTTCCGAGCGGCGCCCCGTGAGCGGCAGAAGATCCTGCTTTGTTAGGAGCTCCATAGCCAATCGTTGTTTTAATCTCAATTAACGTCGGTTGGCTGGTATTGTCCCTGGCAATTGCCAAGGCATTATCGATTAAATCTAAATCGTTGCCGTTTTCAATACGGAGAAATTGCCAACCGTAGGCCAAAAATCGCTTTTTTACATCTTCCGAAAAAGACATTTCCAGTTTTCCGTCCAGGGAAATATCGTTCGAATCGTACAACACAATCAGGCGGTTTAGTTTAAGATGTCCAGCTAATGATGCGGCTTCCGCCGCTACGCCTTCCATGAGATCCCCATCGCTGCAAAGGCAATAGGTAAAATGATTGATCATCAAAAACCGGTCTTTATTATATTGCGCGGCTAAATGCCGTTCGGCTATGGCCATGCCTACCGCCATCGCAAAACCCTGTCCCAGCGGACCGGTTGTAGCTTCCACTCCCGGCGTATGCCCGTATTCAGGGTGGCCGGGTGTCTTGCTGTTCCATTGGCGAAAGCTTTTTAAATCTGCCAAAGAAAGATCATATCCTGATAGGTGAAGAAGGCTATATAACAACATAGAGCCGTGTCCCGCCGACAAAATGAAACGGTCTCTATTAAACCACGCAGGGTTTTTGGGATTATGGCGCAAATGCTTTGTCCAAAGTTTCAATGCCATCGGCGCAGCGCCCATCGGCAACCCAGGGTGTCCGGAATTCGCTTTTTCAACGGCATCGATGGATAATGTACGGATCGTGTTAATAGCAAGCTGCTCGATTTCTTTTATCTCCACCCATATCAGCTCCCTTTTGGTTATTATTTGCATCAAAGGACGAGTAACTTTCACC
>CAYUNV010000081.1:2176-12565 GCA_964446265.1 uncultured Negativicutes bacterium
CCTTAAATATATATTGTACAGAAAATATAAGCAAGTTCTGTAAAACCAAGAAATATTATTAAAATTTGTCAGGGGGACGGGGTTGTCAACAACCCCGTCCCCTCGCTTCTTAAAAAAATATACAAAATATACGAAAAATTTTGCAGGAATTTTTAGAAAATTAGCAGAAATATAAGCATGGACAAAATACAGAACGGCGTTCGGCAGAAGAGAACGGAAGATTATTTGGCGACAAAACCAAAAATTCATCAAAAATCAGGTTGGAGGGATTAAAGTGGCAGATGTAGTGTTTGATTTTGGGTACGGGCACGGTAATATGACGGTTGCTTTAGCGGAAGAAAAGATTATTAACAACATTTTAGGCAAACCTTATCCATCGATTGAAGATGTGCCTGAGGCCGTAAGGGAAGTACTAAAGAATCCGATTGGAACGCCGCCTTTGAAAGAGATCATTAAAGCCGGCGACACGGTTGCCATTCTCGTCAGCGATATCACTCGGGCATGGGTGAAATTTGACCAGTTTTTGTCGGTTGTATTGGATGAACTGAATGAAGCGGGAGTTCCTGATCAGAATATTTTTATTGTGATTGCTGTCGGGGCACATCGTTTGAATACAAACGAAGAATTTGTTGTATTATGCGGGGAAAAAGTTTGTCATCGCGTGGAAGTCTTCAATCATGACTGTCATGACGAGAGTCAATTGGCCTACACCGGAAAAACTTCGAGCGGTATCGATTGTTATATTAACAAGAAAGTGGCTGAAGCGGACAAAATGATTTTGACCGGCGGCATTGTGCATCACTTGATGGCTGGATTTGGCGGCGGACGAAAAGCAATTTTGCCGGGAATCAGCGGCTTCAAGACGATACAAGGCAATCATTTGCTTTGTATGAATAAAGAAGTGGGTAAAGGATTGAATCCTAATTGTATTTCAGGCAATCTAGATGGCAATGAGATGAATGAAGACATGGTGGAACAAGCAGAATTGGCGAAACCTGATTTTCTTCTGAATGCCGTGTTTACCCCAGAAAATGAATTTGCCCGTTTTGTTGGCGGTCATTGGTATGACGCTTGGCTGGCAGGAACGAAAATGGTGGATGAAATTTATGGTGTTCCTATCAAGGCCCAAGCCGATCTTGTAATAGCCAGCTCCGGCGGCTTTCCGAAAGATATCAACCTGTATCAAGGCGTAAAAACGATTGATAATGCTTTTATGGCAGCCAAACCAGGTGGGGTGGTTATCCTGTTCTTGGAGTTGCCTGATATTATGGAGCCGGCGGAATTTAGTGATTGGTTTAAGTTTCCAACCATGCTGGAGCATGAAATGGCTCTGCGCAAACATTTTACCATTCCTGGATTTTTAGCCTATAAATTACTCGACATGGCCAGACAGGTTTCAATGATTATTGTGACCAAAAAAGAAAATGCTGATTTTATTCGTAAAGCTGGTATGATTCCGGCAGCTACGGCCGAAGAAGCGATGGCAATTGCCGAAGAAAAATTAGGAAAAGAAGACTATACGGTTACGGTAATGACTGCGGCTGCGAATACGGTTCCGGTATTGCGCAAATAGAAATTATTGGTAACGAAAAACGGGCAAACTGTATACTCATGGTTGTTGTTTGTTAGAAAAACTGAATCCCTCCCAGCCAAATCGCTGGGAGGGATTTCTGTGTGTCTGTGTGTCAGGGGGACGGGGTTATTGACACACGCCCATGGCACAAAACAATTGAACAACAGTGTTTTGCGTGGTATAATTAATCATCTCTTTGCACTGCATAATAATCTACAGTACAAACTGATCAGGCGGGTAACTTATAGGAGGCTTTTAAGTTATTGCGGCTGGGCCGTTATAGGCAGCAGGACGTAATGAACCTGTGGGACAGTATGATGTTCCGCAGGTTTTTTCATATCTATCCATGGAATATGGTGGAATATTTGCATGGCGATAGGGATATTATGGAAAATAATTGTCGTCATAGAGGAGCGGACATTGCATGCTTAATTTTGACCGGAGAAGGAAGTTTGCTTCGAGAGAAAAAGAATTATTGTGCCGGGACAGTGTGTCACACAAAAAACTATTAGCGAGGTAGCTATGAAATCTATCTTAAAGGATATTCAAGATACTGTTAGTAATTATGCAAAAATTCTTTCGCATATTATCAAAGTAGACGTAGAAATTGTTGATTCGAACCTGTATCGGATTGCCGGGACTGGTTACTTTTCCGGAAAAATAGATGAAGATATGTCGTGCGAAGGGTTTGTGTATCAAACGGTATTGGCTACAGGAGAACCTCAACTTATCCGTGAACCGGGCCGCCATCCTCTCTGTGCCTCCTGCCCTAAGCGGCATTTGTGTGAAGAAAAGCTGGAGTTGTGTACGCCCATAAAGCTGGATAATGAAATTATCGGCGTGATTGGGTTGATCTGTTTTACTGACGAGCAGAGAGACCATTTGTTAAAGGAAGTGGATGTATACAAGGAATTTCTTGATCAAATTGCAGGGTTCATTAGCATAAAGGCATATGAGAATAAAGAAAATGAACGAGCGGCCATGTTGATGAAGCTGCTCAATGTTGTCATTGATAATATGGGAAAAGGTGTGTTGATTTTCGATAAAGAGGACAAGGTTGTCCATGTTAACGGCAGTGCCGTGAAACAATTGTTCCTGCCGCGTGATTGTTTGCAAAAGAAAATCGATATCCAGGCTACCGGCGATCATATTTTGGGCTTGGACGAATATAAAGTTACGTTAGATGACAAAATAGTTTATTTGATAGGCGAAATGATGCCGGTTATCCCGCGGGTGGCTGAATACGCCAAAATATTTATTTTCAACGAGATTAAGGAAATCAAATCAGAGATTTATGATTTGACGAATGTTGCCAGTGATATCAGCATCAACCAAATTTTGGGTGAGTCAGCGGTCATGCGGCAATTGAAACGCCAGATAACGAAAATTGCGGAATCTAAGTCTACGGTTTTGATTACCGGGGAAAGCGGTACAGGAAAAGAACTGATTGCCCGGGCCATCTATGCGGAGAGTGAACGCCATTCCAAACCTTTTGTAGCCATCAATTGCGGGGCCATTCCGGATACTTTGCTGGAAAGTGAATTGTTTGGCTATGTGAAGGGCGCTTTTACCGGCGCGGATCCTCGTGGCAAGATCGGCAAGTTTGAACTGGCTAACAAGGGCGTGATTTTCCTTGACGAAATTGCCGATATGCCCTTGTATTTGCAGGTGAAGCTGCTGCGCGTCCTTCAAGAACGAAAAATTACCAGAATTGGCTCCAATCAGGTTATTGATATCGATGTGAGGATTATTGCCGCCACTAATAAAAACCTGTCGTCGCTGATTAAGGAAAATAAGTTTCGCGAAGATTTATATTACCGGTTAAACGTGATCCCTATCGAAGTTCCGCCTCTTCGGGAGCGCAAAGAGGATATCCGGATTATTGTAGAGCATTTGATTAAAAAATACGGAAAACTGTTCAATAAAACGATTCAGGGCATAGAGTCGGCGACAATGAACCAATTGCTTACGTATTCCTGGCCGGGTAATATCAGGGAACTG
This sequence comes from uncultured Negativicutes bacterium, assembly GCA_964446265.1. GTDB lineage: Bacteria > Bacillota > Negativicutes > CTSoil-072 > CTSoil-072 > CTSoil-072. The sequence goes on from CAYUNV010000081.1 coordinate 5,751, forward strand.
GAAAATACGATTGAGTTCATGATCAACATGGTGGACCGGCAAGGTACGCTTACCTGGGATACGCTGCCGCAAAGTATTTTGGAACAGCAGAACGAACTGCCGGAACCGGAAACCAATGGGAAATTGGTTCCGCTGGCAGTCATGGAACAAGAGTTGATTGCGAAAGCGTTGAAACTTTATGGCAATACTACCGACGGCAAAAAAAGAGCTGCGGAGGAATTAGGGATCGGGATAGCGACGTTATATCGCAAACTGGACAAGGCTAAATTATCATAATGATAATTTAGCCAACAAAACCGCTTATCATTATGATAATAATTATCATAATGATAAGCGGTTTTGTTGTTATGTCCGTGCTTCTTGTTGCGAAATGCCTGTAAATTATGAATTTTGGCAGTTGGCATGATATATGCATTATAGATACACGGGAAATGGAAATGATACTAGGAGGAACACGATGAACGAAAAAATAAAATGGCTTGCGAATCCGATGTCGCAGACAGAAACGAAAGCGTCTGTGGATTTTTTAAGTCAAGACGAAATTGCAAAAGCAAAACACTTCCATTCTACTTTCCCGGATTATACACCGACGCCGCTGCGCAGTCTGGATCGTTTAGCGGAAATGTTAGGGGTGGCCGGGGTATATGTGAAGGACGAATCGCATCGGTTTGGCTTGAACGCATTTAAAGTATTAGGTGGTTCTTATGCCATCGGACGATGCCTTGCCAAACGTTTAGGCCGGGATATGGCGGAGATGTCATTTGCTGAGCTGACCGCGGAAGAAACCAGAGAAAAACTGGGTGATATTACTTTTGTTACAACAACGGACGGCAATCATGGCCGGGGTGTCGCCTGGACGGCGCGGATGCTGAAACAAAAATCGATCGTCTATATGCCGAAGGGGTCGTCGCTTGCCAGATTGGAAAATATCGAAAAAGAAGGCGCTCAGGCCTATATTACCGAGTTTAATTATGATGACGCAGTTCGCCATGCGGCGATGAACGCCCATCAGTTTGGCTGGGTCATTGTCCAGGATACGGCGTGGGAAAAGTATAAAAATGTACCTACTTGGATTATGCAAGGGTACGGGACTCTGGCGGCAGAAGCGTTGGAACAGTTAAACGGCATGGGTGTCGATAAACCATCGCATGTTATGGTGCAGGCAGGCGTCGGTTCGCTGGCCGGTGCGGTGCAGGGATATTTTGCTTCCGTTTTTCCCGACAACAGTCCGAAAATGGTCGTTGTTGAGGCCGATAAGGCCGATTGTTTCTATAAGTCGATTCTGGCGGGAGATGGCTCGCCGCGGCTGGTTGACGGAGAAATGGGTACGATTATGGCCGGTTTAGCGTGCGGCGAGCCGAATATCATCGCTTGGAATATACTGCGGGACTACAGTGCCATGTTTGTGTCCTGTCCGGATTGGGTAGCGGCCAAGGGAATGCGGGTTTTGGGAAATCCGTTGGGGGATGATCCCCGCATCATATCCGGCGAATCCGGTGCAGTCACAACCGGACTGTTGTTTAAATTATTGGAGGACAAAGGGCTGGAGGAAGCGCGCCGCGCCCTGCAGCTGGACAGCAATTCCCGGATATTGCTGATCAATACGGAAGGGGATACGGACCCGGATAAATATCGGAGCATTGTTTGGGATGGGGAATATCCAAGTTACGGAAAGTGAGGAATTGTTATGTTAACAGAACAACGAAAACAGGAATTGATCGCTTTGTGCCAGGAGTTGATCCGCAAACAAAGCTATTCCGGCGAGGAAAACAAGGTAGCGGAAGCGATACAAAAAGCGTTTGAACAGCTGGGGTACGATGAATATTTTGTGGACAGTTATGGGAATATTATCGGCCACATCAAAGGGAACCGGCCGGGCAGAAGCATTTTACTGGATGGCCATATCGATACGGTCCCGGTACCGGATGATTCAAAGTGGCAGCATGCGCCATTCGGAGGCGAATTGCAGGATGGCAAAATCTATGGCCGCGGCGCTTCCGATATGAAAGGTGCGCTCAGTGCCATGATGGCCGCGGCGGCTTTTTACGCCAATGATTCGAAACGGGATTTCGCCGGTGATATTTTTGTGGCCGGGGTCGTCCATGAAGAATGTTTCGAAGGGATTGCGGCCAGGAAAATCAGCGAACGGATCCGGCCTGACTATGTTGTGATAGGAGAAGCATCGGAACTGAACCTGAAAAGAGGACAACGCGGCCGAGCGGAGATCGTGGTGGAAACGTACGGAAAACCGGCCCATTCGGCAAATCCGCAAAAAGGGATCAATGCGGTTTACAAAATGGCGTCGTTGATTCAACGAATTCGCGAATTGAAAAGTACCTACCAAGATGTTTTGGGCTATGGTATTTTAGAACTGACCGATATCAAATCACTTCCCTATCCCGGGGCTTCTGTGGTTCCTGACTACTGCCGGGTTACGTATGACCGGCGGCTGCTGGTAGGCGAAACCCGCGAAACGGTTTTGCAGCCCATTCAAGAATTAATTGCGCAGATGAGCAAAGAGGACCCGGAGTTTCAGGCAAAGGCATATTATGCAACCGGCAGTGAGAAATGCTATACCGGGGAAGATATTGAAGGAGAGCGTTTTTTCCCGGGTTGGTTGTTTGACGATCAGGACGAGTTTGTCCAAGCCGCGTACCGTGGCCTGCTGTCCGCTGGTTTGCAGCCGGAAATCACCCAATATTCTTTCTGCACCAATGGAAGTCATTATGCCGGAGAGGCCGGGATAAAAACGATAGGTTTCGGCCCATCGCGGGAAAATTTAGCGCACACGATTGATGAATACATTGAAGTCGATCAACTGGCAAAAGCGGCCAAAGGCTACTATGGTATTATCAAAGAGGTTTTAAAATAAGGCGGGGGTGAAGGGATGAAAACATTAATCAAGAATGGCAAGATTGTGGATGGGACGGGAAGTGCAGCATTTATTGGCAATATGGTGGTAGAAAATGATCGCATTGCCATGGTTGGGGAAGAAATGCCGGAAGGGCAATTCGACAGGATCATTGATGCACAAGGATTGGTTGTTTCTCCTGGATTTATTGACACGCACAGTCATTCTGACTTAAACATATTGATCGACCCGTATGTGAGCCCGAAAGTTATGCAGGGAATCACGACAGAGTTGCTGGGTCAGGATGGGATTTCCATGGCTCCGCTGCCGCAACAATATATTAGTCCCTGGCGGAAAAATCTTGCCGGTTTAGATGGCGACAGCGACCAAATCGATTGGACCTATGAAACGACCGATGGGTATTTGCGTCTGATGGAAAATAAAGGCGTCGGACTGAATGAAAGTTATCTGGTGCCGCATGGAAATATTCGCATGGAAGCCATGGGTCTGGATAACCGCAAGCCTTCTCCGGAAGAATTGCAAAAAATGTGCGACATCACCCGCCGGGAAATGGAAGCCGGGGCGTTTGGCTTGTCGACCGGTTTGATTTACATGCCGTGCGCTTATTCCGATACAGAGGAATTGGTGGCAATGTGCAAAGTGGTTGCCGAGTATGACGGAGTATTTGTTATTCATCAACGGAGTGAAGCGGATACTATCCTGCAATCGATGGAAGAGGTCATTGACATTGGCCGAAAATCAGGCGTTAATGTTCATTTTTCCCATTTCAAAGTGTGCGGCCGTAAAAACTGGGATGCGATCGATGAAGTCGTTGCGTTGCTGGAAAAAGCGCAGGCTGAAGGCATACGGGTTTCTTTCGACCAATACCCATATGTTGCCGGCAGCACGATGCTCGGGGTCATCCTGCCGCCTTGGGTGCATGATGGCGGAACGGACAAGCTTCTGAAACGGTTGGAAGACCCGCAGTTACGGGAAAAAATGATCTATGATATTGAACACGGCATCCCGGGCTGGGATAACTTCATCGATTTTGCCGGGTTGGATCAAATTTTTGTGACGAGCGTTAAAACAGAGGCGAATGTTGATTTGATCGGCAAGAACCTGATTGAGATCGGGCAACTGCGCGGTAAAGATCCGTACCAAGCGACATTTGACTTGTTGTATCAGGAAGAGAACGCGGTCGGCATGGTCGATTTTTACGGCAAAGAGGAGCATGTTATCCGTTTCATGACCCGTCCGGAACAAAATGTTTGCACTGACGGATTATTGGGCGGCAAACCGCATCCGCGGGTGTTCGGCTCGTTCCCGCGTGTTTTAGGAAAATATGTTAGAGAAGACAAAGCGCTGACGTTAGAAACTGCGATCTGCAAAATGACGAGTAAACCGGCAGCGGTGTTAGGCTTCCAAGGACGCGGCGTTTTGAAAGCCGGCAATTTTGCCGATGTGGTAATTTTTAATCCGGATACGATTATTGATAAGGGAACGTTTGTTGACCCGGTTCAATATCCGGCGGGAATTGAATATGTTATGATCAACGGAATCATTGCGGTAGAAAATGGTCAACAAAATAAACTGCTGCCTGGAAAGGTAATACGGCGGGGTAGACAGAAATAAATAATTTACACGACGTCCGTTGTAGAAAAATAAGAATTTAAGTAGGAGGGCATAGAATGAAAACAGTAGTGAGCACAGACAAAGCTCCGGCGGCAATCGGTCCCTATTCGCAGGCGATCAAAGCGGGTGGATTTCTCTTTATATCCGGACAGCTCCCGGTTGATCCGACCAGTGGAAATATTGTGGAAGGAGGAGTGGGAGAACAAACCAGGCAATCCCTGGAAAATGTGAAAAATATATTGGCATCACAAGGTTTGGATACGGAAAGTGTCGTAAAAACAACCGTGTTTTTAGCCGATATGAATGATTTCCAAGTGGTTAATGGAATTTATGCGTTGTATTTTAATCAGAACGCACCTGCCAGGGCTTGCATACAGGTTGCCAGGCTGCCAAAAGATGCTTTGGTTGAAATTGAGGCTATTGCTTTGTTGGACTAGTATTTTGTTAATAAAATTTTTTGGAATTATAACCATATAATGACTGGAGGAAAAGAGATGAGTGCAGAGGTAGTAAAGAAAGAAGGCTTTCGCTGGAAACTACGTTATTCAATTCTTTCGTTAATTTGGCTAGGTTGGATGTTCTCGTTCCTCGACCGGATGGTTATCAGTATTTCTTTGCCGTTTATCGGGAAAGAATTTGGCCTGGATGCCACAACACAAGGGACGATATTAAGCGCGTTTTTTGCCGGCTACGCATTGTTTCAAAGTCCCGGCGGTTTGCTGGCTGACCGGTTTGGGTTCCGAAAGGTAATGGCACTGGCCATTGGCTGGTGGTCAATTTTCACCAGTTTGACCGGATTTGTAACATCGTATCCGATACTGATCTTTTGCCGTATGGTTTTCGGAATTGGTGAAGGATGTTTTCCGGGCGCTTCCTGGAAAGCAATTGCCACCTATTTCCCTCGCAGTGAGCGGGGCAGAGCGACTTCTATCCAATCTTCGGTTAACACATTAGGACCTGGTATTGCTTCCTTAGTAGCCGCCGGAATCATCGCGTTTTACGGATGGCGGACTGTTTTCATTGTTCTTGGTATCCCCGGTCTCGCTATTGCGCTGACTTATTGGTTTTATTTTAAAGACCGGCCGGCGGAGCATCCTTCGATGACTAAAGAGGAATTGGCAGAACTGAGCGAAGCGGCAGAGGCCGAAGGCGCAGGTGGAACAGCGGCTTCCGGGATGAGTTTTAAAGAATTCCTAAAGAAACCGATCCTTTGGCAAATGGTATTGATTTGGTTTTTGTTTGACATTACTTTCTGGGGTTTCGTTTCTTGGCTGCCTTCTTATCTGATGAAGGTACGCGGATTGTCTCTGATTAAAACAGGGATCGTCGGGTCCTTGCCATTCTTTGTAGGGACAGTGGGTACGCTGCTTGGCGGCTATTTGTCCGACCGGACGAGCGGACTAAGAAAATGGATTTATATTCCGAATGCCTTGATTGCTAGTTTCTTCCTGTACATGATGTACAGTGTTCCTTCTGCAGAGATGGCGATTATTTACCAATGTATTTCTTCTTTCTTCATGTTTTTGGCTATGGCTGTTTTCTGGGGCCTTGTTATAGACAGCTTTCCGGCGCACATCATGGGATCCAGTTCGGCGACCGTAAATTTTGGCGGTCAGGTAGCCGGCTTCATCTCGCCTTTCGTTATGGGTTATTTGATTGATAAGAGTGGCGGATCGTTTGATACGGCGTTTATCTTTTTGATCATTGCAATGCTGGGATCTATCCTGGTAACCTTAACGGTAAAAAAACAACCGAGTTTGTCCACTAAAGCTTAATTCAGGAGCAGAAGATAAGGATTACAGGAGACTTACGCAGTTTGTAGGTTTCCTGTAATCCGCTTCATTACGGCGGATAAAGAAAGTTGCGGCGGGCAAAACCTGCTGGTTTGTAAGATGCGAAAAGATTGAATTACAGATTTGAGGGAAAACGAGGGAGAAAATGATGAGCTTTGTTCAGAAACTGGTCTGTGTAAATTGCGGTCGGGAATACCAGGAGGATGAACTGGATTACCACTGTTTGGACTGTGGTTATGAAGACGGTATTTTGGATGTAAAGTATGACTATACAGCAATCGAAAAAATTATCAATCCCCAAACCTTGCTTCAACGGAACGAACGCTCCATGTGGCGTTATTTACCGTTACTGCCAATCAATGATCCGGCCCATATCCAACCCTTGCAGGTAGGCTGGACGCCGCTGTATAAAGCGCCCCGACTGGCAGCGGAATTAGGTGTTGCGGGGTGCTATGTAAAAGATGAGGGCAGGAACCCGACGGCTTCATTTAAGGACCGGGCCAGCGCCGTCGGTGTTATTAAGGCCTTAGAAAAAA
>CAYUNV010000082.1:0-12474 GCA_964446265.1 uncultured Negativicutes bacterium
TTTGGAATTTCTTATATTTTTTAATGGCAGTGTCTGTTTATCTTGTATGGGTAAGCGACAAAGCCAAATATAAAAATACCGCTCTGTTGGTTTTTCTGGGTCAGTTGCTGATTAATGTTGCATGGTCAGCTGTTTTTTTCGGATTGCGCTCTCCGGCCGGAGGTCTGTTCACCATCGGTATTCTCCTGGTAATGATAGTTTGCACGATATTGTATTTCAGGCGTATTTCCCAAAAGGCTGCGTATTTATTGCTCCCGTACCTTGCCTGGGTTTGTTTTGCCGGTTATCTGAATTACCATTTATGGATTTTGAACAAATAACTCGGTTGTATTGGTTCCTTTTTATGGCGTAGCTTCATTTATTGCGCAGGTGAAAGGCTCGTTATATTGATGATAAGGTTTGGTGAAACAGACCGTGATAAAGGTACTGCTCGATTTCTTCAAGAAGCAGCATACAATCAGTTGGGACGCGCGCCGGTTTTTACGTTATATAGGGCCGGGCATTTTGGTTACGGTAGGGTTTATTGACCCCGGCAATTGGGCTACCAATGTGGCTGCCGGTGCTAATTATGGGTATGTTCTCTTGTGGATGGTCACTCTTTCGACGATTATGCTGATTATTCTCCAGCACAATGCCGCTCACCTGGGAATTGCAACCGGCTTATGCCTGTCTGAAGCCGCCAGCATGTATTTACCGCCGTGGGTATCGCGTCCGGTTCTGCTGTCAGCGGTGTTCGCATCGGTTGCTACTGCAATGGCGGAAATTCTTGGTGGCGCCATAGCTCTTACAATGCTGTTTCATATTCCTTTGAAGCTGGCTGCCATTATGACTGCGCTTTTTTGCAATTGGCTTCTTTGGTCTAATTCTTACCCAAGACTTGAAAAACTGATCATAGGCTTTGTATCTGTGATTGGCATTTCCTTTTTATATGAATTGAGCCTGGTGCAGATTGATTGGCCGCAGGCAGCGGCCGGTTGGATCACGCCGTCGGTTCCAGAAGGGTCTATTGCAGTGATCATGGGGGTTTTGGGGGCCGTGGTCATGCCGCATAATTTGTTTTTGCACTCTGAAATTATTCAGAGCCGCCAGTGGAACTTAGAGGATGACCGAATCATCAAACAGCAGTTAAACTATGAATTTCTTGATACGTTGTTTTCGATGGGAATTGGCTGGGCAATCAACAGTGCGATGATCCTGGTTGCCGGAGCGGTGTTTTTTGCCAATGCAATTCAGGTGAGCGAACTTCAGCAGGCGCAAGAGATGCTTTATCCCCTGTTAGGTTCCGGTGCAGGCCTGGTATTTGCGTTCGCGTTATTGTTTTCGGGAATTTCTTCCACCATCACTGCCGGCATGGCCGGAGCCAGCATTTTTGCCGGGATATTTAAAGAGCCGTATGATATCAAGGATTGTCATTCGAAGATCGGGGTTGCAATTACCTATGGCTTGGCGTTACTTGTTTTATTGTTTATCGATGATGCGTTTCGCGGTTTGATTTATTCACAGATTGCTTTAAGCATTCAACTGCCGTGGACAATCTTTTTGCAGATATATCTCACTTCTTCTTCGGAAGTCATGGGCAGGTACGCCAACACCCGCTTCCAGAAAATCCTTCTGGGTCTTGTCGCCCTAATCGTGACGGCATTGAATATCATGCTGCTGAAGGATTTATTAACGTAAGGCGTGTCGATTTTTCCATTCATTTCGTATTTTAGTGAGAGTGAGGAGGTGTAATATGAACCTGAAACTAACCCCGAAAGCGCAGAAAATACTTGCTGGTCTGGGTAACAGCGCCATTGTCAGGTTGGATAAACAAATTTGCTACAGTTGAGGAGGAGCTCAGTCGAGAGACATCCCGTCCGTGCGATGGGGCATACCAGAGCCATCTGAGATCGGCGAATATGAAAAAATGAACGTTGACGGCACCACCGTTTATGTTCATAATGCAGTCAAGGGTACTGCCAACGCGCGAATTGACGTAGTGACCGGTGGAGTTGGCACCAAGTTCATCCTGTTGGGATTTGCCGGGAGTCATTAATAAGGAGCAACGGGGATAGGCATGCTTTGTTTACTTGACAGGCTGTTATCGTATGAAAAATAGCAAGAGAGCGTTGAAAAAATTATAAGGAGTGGAAAATATGAGCTTTTTAGAACTTGCAAAAAAAAGATTTTCGGTTCGTAAGTATGGCCCTCAACCGGTTGAAGAAGAAAAACTGTTAAAAATACTGGAAGCAGGAAGGGTAGCGCCAACTGCCCACAATAATCAGCCGATAAAGCTGATTGTTGTGCAAACACCGGAGGGATTGGAACGCCTCAAAAAAGGCGCTAACGTGTATGGCGCTCCGCTGGCCATCATTGTTTGCGGAAATACGGATGCCGCCTGGGTTAGACCCTATGACGGAAAAAATGTTGTTGACATTGACGCAAGTATTGTGACCACACATATGATGCTGGAAGCGACTGAACTTGATTTGGGTACGGTTTGGGTATGTTATTTTGATCCCCAAGTGATCAAACAGCAATTTAACTTGCCAGATGGTGTGGAACCAATCAATATATTGGCTGTTGGCTATGCCCAAGGCGCAGTTTCATCGCCGGAACGGCATAACGATACGCGAAAACCGATAAAAGAGACTGTATCTTATGAAAAGTATTAATTGGACGGTTTATGTTAGGGAAAGTTGAGTGAAAAGATATGGCAGCAGGATCGATCAGAAAATTTCACGTTTTCAGATTGGTTTTGTTGCAATCTTTTTTTAACAATGTTACAATCAAATTGTACTACTAATTGTATTATATTATGGAACGATGTTCTGTTATATGGTACGGAAAGCAAGGGGGATATTTATGGCATATAAGATTGTAACCAAGCGCGCTCTGAACAGTACAGTGACGCTGCTGGAAGTGGAAGCGCCGCTTATTGCGAAGAAGGCGGAAGCAGGCCAATTCATTATCTTTCGTGTGGACGAAAAGGGAGAACGAGTTCCTTTGACGATTGCAGACTATGATCGTGAAAAAGGTACGGTTTCTATTATATTCCAAATCGTAGGAGCTACTACGAAGCGCCTGAATGACCTGAATGAAGGCGATACCATTCTTGATTTTGTCGGGCCTTTAGGTGTTGCGACTCATATCGACCCCAATGCCAAGAAAGTCTGTGTTGTCGGTGGCGGTGTAGGTAACGCCATTGCGTATCCGCAGGCAAAAGCACTGCACAACGCAGGCATTGCCGTGGATATGATTGCCGGTTTCCGGTCGAAGGATATTGTAATCCTTGAGGATGAGATGAAGGCGGTCACCGATAACCTATACATTATGACCGACGATGGGACTTACGGTGAGAAAGGGCTTGTTACTAACAAGCTGCAAGCTCTGATTGAAGCGGGAAACAAATACGACGAAGTAATCGCCATCGGACCGGTGATTATGATGAAATTTGTGGCTGCTACGACAAAACCTTACGGCATCAAAACGATTGTTTCCCTCAACCCGATCATGGTGGACGGTACCGGCATGTGCGGTGGCTGCCGTGTCAATATCGGTGGCGAGACCAAATTTGCTTGTGTAGACGGCCCTGACTTTGATGCGCATCTGGTCGATTTTGACGAATTAATGAAGCGCAATACCTTTTATAAAGAACGCGAGGCAAGTGATATGGACCATGCTTGTCGCTTAACGGGGGAGAAACGCCATGGCTAATATGTCTTTGAAAAAACAAAGTATGCCGGAACAAAAACCGGAAATCCGCAATAAAAACTTTGAAGAGGTGGCACTCGGCTACACCGCTGACATGGCAATAGAAGAAGCGCAGCGATGCCTGCAATGCAAAACGGAGCCTTGCGTTTCGGGTTGCCCGGTCAATGTACGGATCCCGCAGTTCGTTGCTAAGGTGGCTGCAGGAGATTTTGCAGGCGCATATGAGGAAATAGCCATGACCAACTCACTGCCTGCAGTCTGTGGACGCGTGTGTCCGCAAGAAACCCAGTGTGAAGGCAAGTGTGTGCGTGGAATTAAAGGTGAGCCGGTTGCGATTGGACGGTTGGAACGCTTTGTTGCCGACTGGCAGATGCAACTTGGTAAGGATGAAGTTAAGCGCCCGAAAAAGAATGGCCACAAGGTAGCGGTCGTCGGCGCTGGCCCGGCGGGTCTGACTTGTGCGGGCGATTTGGCAAAAATGGGCTATTCCGTTACTGTTTTTGAAGCATTACAGACCGCGGGCGGCGTACTTGTGTATGGAATCCCTGAATTCCGTCTGCCGAAGGATATTGTCGCCAAAGAAGTAGGCAAGCTTCAAGAGCTTGGTGTTGAGATCCAGACGAATATGGTCGTTGGCAAAGTCAACTCCGTCGACGAATTGTTTGAGCAGGGCTTTGAGGCGGTATTCATCGGTTCAGGAGCCGGACTGCCGTCCTTCATGAATATTCCCGGTGAAAACCTGTTGGGAGTTTACTCGGCCAATGAGTATCTTACCCGGGTAAACCTGATGAAAGCATATAAGGAAGGGTATGACACTCCGATTGCCAAGAGCCGCAAGGTAGCAGTGGTCGGTGGCGGCAACGTTGCCATGGACGCGGCCCGCTGTGCGAAACGCTTGGGAGCGGAAGAGGTCTACATTGTGTATCGCCGTTCTGAGGCAGAACTTCCTGCGCGTGCCGAAGAGGTTCATCATGCAAAGGAAGAGGGTATTATTTTCAAGTTGCTCAACAATCCGGTCCGTATCCTCGGTGACGAGAGCGGACGTGTTAACGGCATCGAGTGTGTAGAGATGGAATTAGGTGAACCGGATGCTTCCGGGCGTCGTCGTCCGGTGCCGAAAGAAGGCAGTAATTTTGTCATTGATGTAGATACGGTCATCGTGTCCATCGGCACTTCTCCCAACCCGTTGATCCGTTCCACAACGAAAGGACTGGAAGCCAATAAACATGGCTGCCTGATTGCCAAAGAGAATGGCCTGACAACACGGGATGGAGTTTTTGCCGGCGGTGACGCTGTAACGGGCGCTGCTACCGTAATTTTGGCGATGGGCGCAGGCAAAATTGGCGCGCAAAGTATTGACGAATATATCCAAAAGAAATAATGTCTGGTTATTTCTTTTCGCAGGTTTGATAATAATTTGATACATGTGGTTTATGTTCGCCTAGACGTAATGTTTAGGCGAATTTTTTTCAAAGGCGGGTGACTTACCGGTAAAGGTTAAAGAAGTTGTCTGATCGCTCATGGGGATTAAAAAGTCGAGTGGTGCGCAGGTTTTTTGGAATGGAAGTCGAAAAGACATTGTATCTAAAGTATTCATGGTGATGTAAATAGGAATAAGTCGGATAATTAGGTGCCGGTGCTGTAGTACAACATTCTTAACTCAATTGTTCAATTAACCGCAATTCATTATAGAACAATAAATTGATTTTTTCGGAAGGAAAATTGAAACGGAGGCAGTTGAATGTTAGAAGAATATTTAACAGGCATAACGTTACCGAGGATGGTCAAAGTACGGCAAAATTTCCCGTCGGGGCATATTACTGATTTGCAGGTTGCTGTGAGCGGACAATTAGCGGGAAAAGATATTTCTTCGCTCATTAAACCAGGCGCCCGCATTGCTGTTTTAGTGGGGAGCCGGGGAATTGCCAGGATTGATGAAATAGTGGCAATTACCATCATGGAATTGAAAAAGCATGGAGCAAAACCTTTTATTGTTCCGGCAATGGGAAGCCATGGAGGAGCAACCGCGGAGGGACAGCTCGAAGTATTACAGAGTTTAGGCATTACAGAGGAGAAAGTAGGTGCCCCGATCCTATCCTCCATGGATACGGTTGAACTTGGGCAAGCCAGCTCTGGATTGCCGGTTTATTTCGACCGTAATGCTGCCGGCGCCGATGGGATTATTCCGATAGGCAGAGTAAAACCCCACACGGCGTTTCGTTACCATCATGAAAGCGGTATCATAAAAATGCTTACAATTGGCGCCGGTAAGCAGCGTGGCGCCAGTATCTTGCATTCCCGGTTTAGTGTACATGGTTTTGGGCCTCTGCTGCACGCCGCTTATCTGCAAGTTTGCCGCAAATTGCCGGTGTTATTCGGTTTAGCTATTGTTGAAAACGCGCATGAACAAGTGGCTGTGGTTGAAGCCATACCCCAACCACTCATTGAAACAAGGGAACCGGAGCTTTTGCAAAAGGCATTTGCGCTAATGCCTAAAATACCATTTTCTAATTTTGATGTTTTAATTGTTGATCAATTGGGGAAGAACATTAGCGGTGATGGGATGGATCCCAATATTACCGGCCGTTATGCTGTCGACATAAAAAGTGATCTTACCTATCAACGGCTTGTGGCGCTTGACCTTACGCCGGAAACAGAAGGGAACGCGTTAGGCGTCGGTATGGCAGATATAACAACCCGTAAACTGGTTTCAAAAATTGATTATAAAAAGGGCTATATGAACGCCTTTACATCGAAAATTGTATTGGCAACGGTCAAAATACCAATGACGCTGGAAAGTGACAGGGAGGCAATCGCGGCGGCAATACAGACCTGTGTTTGCGTCGAACCGGGACAGGAGAAGGTGGTTCGGATCAAAAATACATTGGAACTTAGTGAAATAGAAATTTCGGAAACTTTGCTTCCGGAAGCTGCAAGATTACCTGATTTATCGATCGTGGGAATTCCGGCCGAAATGCAGTTCGATGCGGAAGGGAATCTATTGTAAAATGAAATAAGATTTATCAATGGATAACAAGACAGATGAAAAAAGGAGAGGTTGGCAAATGAAGTACTCTATGCTTTTTTCCAAGGCAAAAATCGGCAGTATCACTTTGAAAAACAGAGTGGTTATGGCACCTATGATGACCGCTTTTGCTGATTTTAATGGGGAAGCCTCGGCCCGTCTTGTAAAGTATTACGAGGAAAGAGCCAAAGGCGGCGTGGGTTTAATTTACTGCGAAGGCTGCGGCGTCGATGCAGAGTACGGACAAGCGGTGTTCAACCAGTTGAACGCCACGAGCCCTAAATACCTCCAAAAGTTGGATCAGTTGACCCAAGCAGTGCATAAATATGATGCAAAAATCTTTGCCCAGCTTCATCACCCTGGCGCCGTTGCGAATCCGGCCATTACAGGGAACCAAAATCTTTCGCCGAGCGGTGTTGTTATAAACCCGGCCTTCGTACCCCGGGCCATGGAGGCCGCTGAGATTAAAACGCTGGTAATTAAGTATGCCGAAGCAGCAGGATTATGCAAGCTATCCGGCTTCGACGGCGTAGAAATCCACGCTGCGCATGGATATCTGCTGACCCAGTTTTTAAGCCCCTATTTTAACAAACGCACCGACGAATACGGTGGCAGCTTGGAAAACCGCATGCGGTTCCTCAGCGAAATCTATCAAGCGATTCGCACGAAAGTGGGCCCGGCTTTCCCAATCACTGTCCGCATCAGCGGCGATGAAATGACGCCCGACATTCCCGGTACCCTTACCCTCGATGATGGTATTGAGATTGCAAAACACATCGAAAAGTTAGGGGCTGCCGCGATTAACGTTTCCAACGGCAACATCTTTAACCGTAACGCCAACTGCGAGCCGTTTTCCTATACTCCGGGCTGGAAACAGCATGTGGCGAAAGCTATCAAAGAGGCTATTAGCATCCCTGTGATTGCAACGAATACCATAAAGAGTCCGGAGTTTGCCGAGCAAACGTTAGCTAACGGAGTATGCGACTTTGTGGTTATTGGCCGTGGCAGTTTGGCTGATCCTGAATGGTCCCGCAAAGCAGAGGAAGGCCGTGAGGATGAAATCAGACAGTGCATTGGCTGTATGTATTGTCGGGAGACTTTGATCGGCAACGGTTTCCCTGTACGCTGCCAAGTCAATCCGCGACTGGGATGCGAGGGGATCTTTAGCGAATACGAGAAGAACGGCCGGGGTCGTCAGGTTATTGTAGTCGGCGGAGGGCCGGCTGGTATGGAAGCAGCCCGGGTATTGGCGGAGCGGGAATTTAAGGTGACATTGTTTGAAAAAACCGGCAGCCTCGGCGGTACGCTCAATCTCGCGAACAAGCCTCCTTTCAAAGATATTCTCACCGGATTGACAAAGACGATGGCGGCCCAGATTGAAAAACTGGGTGTCGAAATCAGACTCAATATGGAAGCCACGCCCGCCATGGTAAAAGCATTAAACCCAGTCGGCGTCTTTTTAGCGGCAGGAGCCGGACCGATCATCCCGCCTATAGAAGGAGTCACCAAAGACAACGTCCATACAGCGGAAGAAGTTGCGGCTGGACAGGTGAAATTATCCGGCACGGTTGCGGTTATCGGCCTGGGCATGACCGGCTTGGAAGTTACTGAAATGCTTCTCGACCAAGGCTGTAAAGTGGCCATGGTCGAAATGATGGACAAAGTAGGACCGGGGGTATACGCTGTCCTGCTGGACGATATCATGGGCCGGATCAACAAGTACAGCCCTATCATATATCTCAAGCATATGCTGGCCGAGATTGAAAACCACGGCGTTGTTTTGACGGACTTGGTATCCGGAAAGGACATCGAGATTGCAGCGGACTACGTGGTACTTTCACTGGGCGTTGCGCCCTGCAAGGGTTTGGTGGAAGAGTACGAGGTTGCTGTGGACAAAGTTGTAGCAATCGGTGATGCGGAAAAAGGCGGGCGGATTTATAACGCCATTAAAAACGGCTTCGACAAAGCCTTTGTCTTCGCTTCTGAAAAAATTTAACGAGGTCTTTTTTGTGAAATAGTAATAATTAGGAAGAGTATGAGCCGGTTGGCGCGATTGTTGTAATCGCCTCAACCGGCTTTCTTTAGCATGTGTGCCAGGGGGGTGTGTGCCAGGGGGACGGGGTTGTTGACACATGCGTCAACAACCCCGTCCCCCTGGCACACACACGCTTGCGAAAAATGCATGTCCGAAAATGGCTAGAATTTTCGGGAAAAGATGCTATACTTAAGACAAAAGCAAGAGGGGTGGCGAGGATGACGGAAGGTGAGAAGCAGGCATGGTATGATGCGTTAAAGGCAAAGGACACACGGTTTGACGGACGATTCTTTGTGGGAGTATCTTCCACGGGAATTTATTGCCGACCCGTATGCCGCGCCAAGTTGCCAAAAGTCGAAAACTGCACCTTCTATTCCACGGCCGCAGCAGCAGAACAGGCAGGCTTTCGTCCCTGTCTCTTATGCCGGCCGGAGCTTGCCCCCGGTACCTCGAACATAGACGCTACGACATCTCTTGTCCGCCGGGCAGCAAGAATGCTGGAAGAAAGTTGTGGAAGCGGGCAAAGCCTTGAGGAACTTGCCAGCCGCCTTGGCTGCACAAGCCGTCACTTGCGTCGGGCATTTACTGCGGAATACAACGTATCACCGGTACAGTATCTGCAAACATGCCGGCTGCTTCTTGCCAAGAATTTGCTCACGGACACCGAGCTTTCGGTACTCGACATTGCAATGGCTGCCGGCTTTGGCAGTTTACGGCGTTTTAATGATTTATTCAAAAAACGGTACCGGCTTGCGCCTACAGCTCTGCGCCGGCAGACTGCAGGGGAAAAAAATCATGAAAGCCCTGTGACCTTAGCGCTAGGGTATCGACCGCCTTATCAATGGCAGCAGTTGTTGGATTTTCTTGCCCAGCGTGCTATTCCCGGCGTGGAGGCAGTAAAAAATGGAGAGTATTGGCGTACTGTTCGCTTTGCCACTGGAGAGCGCTATGTGTATGGCTGGGTACGGGTGGGCCACCGGCCGCAAAAAAATATCCTGACCGTCACTGTATCGTCTGCCCTGCTGGAGATGTTGCCCCAGGTGTTGGCACGGGTTCGCCATCTATTTGATTTGTATTGCGACCCGGATGCGGTATATAAGGCTCTTTTCTCCATGAACAATATCCGTCCTGGCCTTTGTGTCCCTGGCACGCGCCTGCCCGGTTGCTTTGACCCTTTTGAAATGGCTGTGCGGGCGGTATTGGGACAACAAATCACCGTAAAAGCAGCAAGTACATTGGCGGCAAGACTTGTAGAAACCTACGGTACTCCTGTTGAAACTGGAATAGAGGGACTGACCCATGTCTTCCCCCTGCCAGAGGGAATTGTTGCTCTGACTGGTCCAATTAGCAATCATTTGGGACCGCTCGGTATTATCAAAACGCGGGCAAACACTATTTTAGCATTAGCCCGCGCATTTGCGCAAAATACTATCGATTTTGGATTTTGTGCCCAACCGGAGCTTGAAATGAAAAAAATGATGACTATTCCTGGCATTGGCGTCTGGACGGCGCAGTACGTCGCTATGCGGGCCATGGGCTGGCCTGACGCTTTTTTGCACACGGATCATGGCGTGAAAAAAGCGCTTGCGCCCCACACGCCCAAGGAAATATTGGCATTGGCGGAAGAATGGCATCCCTGGCGCAGCTACGCGACAATCAATTTATGGAATTCTTTGTAATGAAAAATAAGTGGAAGGTGAAAAATATGTTTTATTCAACTCAGTACTCATCACCGGTGGGTTCGCTGATGTTGGCGAGCGACGGTGAAAATCTTGTTGGGCTGTGGATTGAGGGGCAGAAATATCATGGCGGTATAGTGGCCGAAGAAATAACGGAAAAAGATGACCTGCCAGTATTTACTGTCGTAAAAAATTGGCTGGATAGATATTTTACTGGCCAAAAACCTGCCATTGCTGATTTGCCTTTAGCACCCATCGGTGGAGAATTTCGCAAAGCGGTATGGGATATCTTACGTGGGATTCCGTACGGCGAATGTATGACGTATGGTGACATTGCAAAAATAATGGCTGTTCGCATGAATAAAACGCGCATGTCCAGCCAAGCAGTCGGAGGGGCAGTGGGCCACAATCCTATTTCCATCATTATTCCCTGTCATCGGGTTGTAGGATCAAATGGAAGTCTGACGGGTTATGCTGGCGGAATCAGTAAAAAAATCAAGTTACTGGAACACGAAGGGGTAGATATGTCCAAGTTCTTTGTCCCTGCTAAGGGCACCGCTCTTTAATATTCAGAAACAAACTTCCCGATCAGTGACAATTCGAAAGGCGGGTGAACCGGATGGATTACTATGACAGTAAAACGCGGATTATGAATATCGATAACAGAAACCGTGAAAGTGCAAAAGAAATTTATCTGGCCGGTGGTTGTTTTTGGGGGATTGAAAAGTACCTGTCATTAGTGAAAGGGATTGTGGACACGGAAGTCGGTTATGCAAATGGCAATACGAAAAACCCAAGTTATGAAGATGTGTGCCGACGGGAAACCGGTCATGCGGAAACGGTCCGGGTATCGTACAATCCCGATGAAGTCAGTCTAGACTTTATATTGAAGCTGTTTTATGACGTGATTGATCCGGTAGCTCATAACCGGCAGGGGAACGATATAGGATCCCAGTACCGTACCGGTATTTATTATGTGGATCAGAAAGACGAAGCGACCATTACAAATTCTCTAAAAGAACTGCAAAAAAGCTACACGAAGCCGCTGGCAATTGAGGTAATGCCTCTGCAGAATTACAACCCTGCCGAAGAGTACCATCAGAAGTACTTGGATAAGAACCCGAACGGCTATTGTCATATTCGCGGGGAGAAATTTATGAAAGCAAAGCAGGCAGAAGACCATCAATTGAGATACCGCCCCAAAAGCAAAGAGGTTTTGAAAAACGTACTTACGGATCGACAATACAATGTGACACAAAACAATGCCACAGAACCTCCTTTCCAAAATGAATACTATGATAATTATAAAGAAGGCGTCTATGTGGATGTGACGACCGGGGAACCACTGTTTCTTTCCAACGATAAGTTTGAATCGGGATGCGGATGGCCCAGTTTTTCTAAGCCGATTAGCTCTGATTTGGTGAATGAATTGACAGATACCAGCTATGGAATGGAAAGAGTGGAGGTGCGGAGCAAAACCGGCGACGCGCATCTGGGACATGTTTTTGAGGATGGTCCCAGCGAGTTAGGAGGGCTTCGCTATTGCATTAACAGTGCAGCGCTGTTGTTTATTCCCAGGGAAGAGATGGAAGAGAAAGGTTATGGGTATTTGCTTCCTATGTTTGTGAAAAATCGCAGGAACAACCAATAACGAGTCGAATAAATAAACAATATGATTAGAATAATCGTGCAAAGGAGATGTTGTTTTATGTTCAACTTTATTCGCGTGGGGATTGTGAAAATCGGGGAGGTGAGCACGAAATAATTTAGTGTATCGACCTCCCAAAAGTCACCAAAAAACTTTTGGAGGGTGAAAATGGATAAAATCGATATGAAAGAGTTAGGCTTCAGTGAAAATTTTGTTGCTGAGGCTGATTTCTATAAAAATCTTTTTGTTGGCAGAGTTGCTTCTCAATGCAAGAATTTGTATAGAATAATTACTGAGAATGGCGAGTTAACGGCAGAAATAGCAGGAAAGTTTCGCTTTGACGTTATGAGGCTGTCAGATTACCCTGCAGTGGGTGATTTTGTGATGCTTGACC
>CAYUNV010000083.1:0-12427 GCA_964446265.1 uncultured Negativicutes bacterium
CAGCGGCGCTGTGAATGGCGTCAGCCGCCTGCACGGTCAGGTTAGCCGGCATATTTTTGAACCCCTCTTTCCTCGCTGGCCCAAAGAAGAAGTGCCGGTCGGCCATGTGACAAACGGAGTCCATATGCCCAGTTGGGATTCGCGGTACGCGGATGAATTATGGACTACCGCCTGTGGTAAAAACCGTTGGCTGGGTGAGACGGAGATGCTGGCAAAGAAAATTCGCCGTATTTCCGATACGGATTTGTGGAATATGCGAACCAAGGCGCGGCAGGCATTGGTCGAATACATCCGCCGCCGGCTGTTCCGCCAAGTGGCGGCCAGTGGGGCTTCTGCGGAAAGCTTGGCAGTGACTAAACACATTTTTGATCCGAATGTCTTAACGCTAGGCTTTGCCAGACGATTTGCAACGTATAAACGGCCGAATTTGTTGTTGCATGACCCGGAACGGTTAACGCGGCTTTTGACGGGGCTAAAGTACCCGGTGCAGTTAGTGATTGCCGGCAAGGCGCACCCCAAGGATCTTGCCGGCCAGGAGTTGATTAAAGCGTGGACAAAATTTCTTCGCAGAGCGGAAGTCCGGTGTCGGGTAGTCTTTCTCAGCGACTATGATATGCGGTTGGCGGAACAATTGGTGCAGGGAGTTGATGTTTGGATCAATACGCCGCAGAGGCCGTGGGAAGCCAGTGGGACGAGCGGGATGAAAATCTTGGTGAACGGTGGCCTTAACCTTTCCGAATTGGACGGTTGGTGGGCGGAAGCATACACCCCACAAGTGGGATGGTCCTTGGGTGACGGCAAAGAACATGGCGAAGATCCGGCCTGGAACGCGAAGGAGGCTGACGCTCTGTATGATTTGTTGGAAAACGAAGTAATTCCGGAATTTTATAACCGCGATGAAAAGGGAATTCCGCTTGCTTGGGTGGAGCGGATCCGTGAAAGCATGGCGAAATTGACGCCGCGTTTTTCCGCAAACCGTGTCGTGCGGGAGTATACCGAGCAACAGTATTTGCCGGCTGCGGCCGCTTACCTGCTGCGTTCTCAAAATAAAGGGGAAATAGCCGGTGCGATTGAGGAATGGAAGCGGCGAGTGGCGGAAAACTGGTCTTTTTTACGGTTCGGTGAAATGAAAGTGGTTACTGACGATAAAAATCATGTGTTTACACTTCCGCTTTATTTGAATGAATTGTCTCCGCAAACCGTGCGGGTAGAACTGTATGCAGCAGAGCATAACGGCTATAATCCAAGCCGTTACGAAATGGAAATGTCATTCCCGTTGGAAGGGGCGTTGGGCGGCTATATGTATCGTGCGGCAATCCCTGCGCTTCGATCCGCTGCCGACTATACGGTTCGTGTCATGCCTAGCCACTCAGATATCTTTATTCCCCTGGAAGCTCCATATATCTTGTGGCAGGAGCGCCACGAATAACAAGGGTTATGGACCGGTTTTGTCGAATTCTGCAAAGAATAGGCGGCAGAGTAGCCGCGTATTCTTTTTCGGCGGACAACGTATATGGGGTTATTGCCCGGGAAATATTGAAACATTATACACTATGGCTAGGAGTTGATTTGGTTTGGTAAGAGGTATGCGTGGAGCGATTACCGTGGAAAGAAATGAAAAAGCAGAAATTATAACGGCGACGCAGGAATTATTAAAAGCGATGATCCGGGAAAACAAGGTGGTTGCTGAGGATATTGCAGCAATTATATTCAGCTCGACCCCGGACATTAATTCCGCATTTCCGGCTGCCGGCGCCAGAGGAATCGGCCTTAGCGAGGTTCCCGTGTTCGGTACGCAGGAAATTGATAATCCCGACGGGCTGCCCCGCTGCATTCGTGTTTTAATGCTGGTGAATACGGAGGCTTCTTCGAAAGAGATAAAACATGTTTATTTGCGGGAAGCTGTAACCCTTCGGCCAGACTTGACCGAAAGCGAGTCTTAATTGCTGAGAAACAGAGGATTATAAAGCCGGAGCATGAAGAGAGTCCCTGTCACACATTGGTGACAGGGACTCTCTGGCTCGTTAAGTACACGTTGCTGCTCAGTAGAGCTTGCCGGCTTATTTTTTTAAGACCGCTGCTGCTTTGATAATTTCGACGACCCACTTTGCGGTGTTGCAGAGGTCTTCTTCCTTAATAAACTCCTCAGTGGTATGGCAATTTTGCATTCCGATCCCGAGGACGGCCGTTTCTATTCCATACAAGTTGAAAAAATTAGCGTCGCTGCCACCGCCGGTGGCTTCAAAGCGCGGCAAAAGTGCGGCGGCGTTGGCGGCCTGGAAGGCCAGCCTCACCGTGCGGGATTCCTCCGTTAGAACGTAAGGATCATATTTTCGTTCCACCACAATATCGACCGTAGTTCCGTTGTCCACTGCCGTTTGGTTGAACGTTTCGCACACTTGATTTGTCAGTTCTTCTAATTTTTTGAGATCGCGGCTGCGGGTTTCACATATCACTTCCGTCTGGTCCGGGACGATATTGGTGGCAATCCCGCCGCGAATGATGCCGATATTGGCTGTTGTTTCTACGTCGATGCGGCCCTGGGGAAGCTTGGTGATTGCTTTACTGGCGATCATAATCGCGTTAATCCCTGTTTCCGGTGCGATGCCGGCATGGGCGGCTTTGCCATGAACGGTAAATTTCATTTGGTTTTGGCCGGGAGCTTTCGTGATAATTTCTCCCGGATGACCGCTGGAGTCCAGTTCATAGCCGAAATCCGCTTTCAGCAGCGATCGGTCAATATTCTTTGCGCCGTGCAAACCGCCTTCTTCGGCGATGGAAAAAACGATTTGAATATCACCATGGACGACGTTCTGTTCTTTGATGGTTTGCAGCGCCTCCAGGATAGCGGCAATTCCGGCTTTGTCATCGGACCCCAGAACGGTGTCGCCGGAAGAAGTTATTTTACCCTCTTTTCGCTGCGGGCGGACATTTTCACACGGTGAAACGCAGTCCATGTGGGCTCCGAGCATCAAAACCGGCGCTGTTGCGATCGTTCCCGGCAAACAGGCGATAAGATTACCGGTGTTCCCGCCGATTTTTTGCCCGGCTTGATCTTCGGTAACTGTGCAGCCTAATTGGATTAGGCGAGTTGTTAATACGTCAGCAATTTGCCGTTCGTTTCTGGTCGGGGAATTGATTTGGACCAGATCCATGAAATCCGCAATGACTCTTTCGTGATTAATCATACAATGAACCTCCAGTTGGTTATAATATAGAATATAGCGTCATCTTTCGCTACCTACTGTTTCTCTATCTGGGAAAGTTCTTCCTGCCCTGGTGGGTTGATTATCGGCTAAAAGGTGTTAACGAGAAAGCAAACGATGCTAGGGAGCATGAGTTCGGATCATAGCGGGCCTTGTCGCAAAAGAGGGTAAGCAGCAGGGCTGAACGAATGATACTATAAGGAAAAAGCAAGCTGCACAATTGGAGGGATTTGTTTGGCTGCAATGCTGCGGAGAAGGTTTTTTTTCCTGCTGGTGGGTTTGGCTTTGCTTTTTGGCATGAATGGCTGGAGTTTGGCGCGCGGATTGGGTGAACAGGCAGCAAAACCGCCGGATATTTTTTCCCAGCAGGGCGTAGTAATCGAGCCGAATGAAACGGCAGGAACCGTATTGGCTGTAAATAGCGATGTGCGGGTTGCAGGGACTGTTTCCGGTAAGGTTGTAGTATTGAATGGGAATCTGTTTCTTTCTGCTACGGGACGGGTAGAAGGACCGGCGGTGATTTTGAACGGCCAAATTCATGCTGAGGAAGGCGCGTATTTACAAGCAATGCTGAGTATTGTCTTGCCGAAAGAGGAAAAACTTACCGATTTCACGGTCGTTGCTTTACTGGCAATGGTGGTTTTTGGCAGTCCGGTGCTAGCCTTATTGTTTGTTTCAGGCACCCGCCATTTGCTGGCGCTGCCGTATTGGCGGCGATGGCAGCAAATACGGTTCATTCTTGAAGGAAAAAAGCGAGGTTTATTCCTGGTAGCCGGAATGGTCGTAAGCCTGCTAATGCTACTGCTGTTTTTCTATTTAGCTCAGGAAACCCTATGGGATAACGAGATGGTGATATTTGACAGTCTGGCCATTTGGCTGGTTCGCTATTATGCAAATCCGGTTTGGGATCAAATCATGTTGTTGTTTACGATGGCTGGTTCGGCGGCATTTTTTATCACCACCGCAGTGGTCCTTGTGCTGTTGTGGGTTGTATACCCCCGTTGGCAGGCTGGATGGGCGTTGAGTCTCTGTCTGGGTGGCAGCGCATTATTGAATACGTTGCTCAAGCAGATTTTTGCCCGGCCGCGGCCGGATATTTTGCCGGTAGTTTCTGCGACCGGCTACAGTTTCCCCAGTGGCCATGCAATGATTGCGTTGTGTTTTTATGGAATGGCTGCCTATTTAATCAGTCGTCATTTGCCGGGCTTTGTCGGCCGGATCATGTTGTTTGTATTGACGGGAGTTTTTGTCATGTTGATCGGGATAAGCAGAATTTATCTCGGTGTCCATTATCCAAGCGATGTATTGGCCGGTTATGCCGCAGGGGCCATGTGGCTGGCGTTTTGTATTTCTCTGGCGGAAAGAAAAACAGCCTGTTGACCCCAACACGGAAGGGTAGGAGTCAACAGGCTGTAAAGCTCGGCACAAGCCGGGTTTTCTAATATTCTTTTACCGGTTCTTCTTTAGTAAGGACGCGATAAGCGCCCTCGGCCAAGGCTTTTAGCTCATCTTCGCCGGGTATGACGGTAATTGGGGCAATAAAGCCAACGTATTCGGCAATCTTATCGGTTAAATATTTCGAGTAAGCGATTCCGCCGGTGAGGATGATTTGGTCGACTTTTCCCTGAACCGGAACGGCTGCGGCGGCAATATACCGGCAGACCGAATAAATCATGGCGTCGAATACCAGTTTTGCTTTTTCGTCGCCGGCTTCAATGCGCTGCACAACTTCGCGGGCGTCGTTTGTTCCTAAATGGGCAACCAGGCCGCCGGTTCCTGCCAGCATTTTGGCTACCGATGGTTTTTCCGGTTGTTGTTCCAGAATATAAGTGGCTAGGGAGCCGGCCGGAATGGTTCCGGCGCGTTCCGGAGAGAACGGTCCGCTGCCGTCTAAGGCATTATTGACGTCAACAACCCGGCCGTGGTTATGACAACCGACGGAAATGCCGCCGCCGAGATGCGCTACGATTAAGTTAAGCTCTTCATACGGCCGCTGAATTGATTTGGCAAAGCGTTTTGCAACCGCTTTTTGGTTAAGAGCATGGAAAACGCTGCGGCGGGGAAACTCCGGCCGGCCGGAAATCCGGGCTATGGGGTCTAATTCGTCGACTACAACCGGATCGACAATAAAAGCGGGGCAAGAAGCTTCTTTAGCCAGCTGGTTTGCCAGCAAGGCCCCCAGGTTAGAAGCGTGCGATCCGTACTTGGCCGATTGAAGATCGGCTAACATGGCGTCATTTACAGCATAGGTGCCGCTGACCATGGGCTTCAGCAGTCCGCCTCGGCCGACAATAGCGGAGAAATCTTTGATCGATAATCCTTTCGTGCTTAGGAAATTCGTGATCTTTTCTAAGCGATAAGAAAATTGATCGGCAACGGTTGCAAATTGGGCGATTTCCGCCGCGCTGTGGCTGAGATTTTGCGAAAATTGTTCTTCGGTGTCTTTGTAAACGCCGATTTTTGTGGAAGTGGATCCGGGGTTAATTGTTAAGATTAAGAAACTCATGTTCAGACCTCCTGTTTTTTTATCGTCGCACAGCCTGTAAGATCCCGTCCTTTTCGGGCGGGGATTAACAGGCTGTAGCTCGAAGTAAATTCGACTATACCCACAGGGCACAGGCACTTCAGATGGAGTTATACCCAAAGGGCACAGGCAGATCCATCTGAAGTAAGTCTACATTTATGATAGTGCAGTGTTCGCTGGATGCATTTCCATAGGAATTGAATTTGTGCGTAATAGCTCAAAGAAAATGTCAATGATTACCGGATCCCATTGGGTACCGGAGTGTTGCCGCATGATGTTTACCGCTTCCGCAATACTGAATGCTTTGCGGTGCGGCCGGTCGCTGGTCAGGGCATCGAAAGAATCGGCTACAGCCAAAATGCGTGCACCAAGCGGGATTTCTTCCCCTTTCAAGTGGTCCGGGTAGCCTTTGCCATCAAAACGCTCATGATGATGTCGGATGAGCGGCAAAAGGGGTTTGAAGGCGACGATCTTTGCACACATTTGCTCGCTGATTACCGGGTGGGCTTTCATTGCCTGCCATTCATCCGGGCCAAAGGCAGATTCCATTTGCAGAACGTCATCTTTTATTTCCATTTTGCCGAGATCCAAGAGCAGGGCAGCCAGTTTTACCCGTTCCCGTTCCCGGGGCTGGGCCATTCTTTTCCGGGCGATTGCTTCTGCATAAGCGGCTGTTTTGCTGTTATGGGTTTCGAAGTACCGTTTGCTGGAATAGACGCGCAACGCCATGGAGATAAAGGCATCGGTGACGCTTTGCAATTCCTCATATAGATGCTTGGCCCGCAGTAAGGATTTCACCTTTGCTTGCAGTTCATTGTAACTGCAGGGTTTGGCGATGAAATCATCCGCCCCCTGGGCAAACAATTTTTCCCGCTCAGCCGGATCGTCCAGGGAACTAATCAGGGCTACCGGGATATGACGGGTTTCGTCTGTGTTTTTTATAATATTGAGGACGGAGCTGCCGGCAAGACCGGGCATAACGACGTCAAGAAGAATCAAATCAGGGGTTTCCGACATCACCAAACGCAAGCCTGTTCGCCCGTCCTTGGCGGTAATAACCGTATAATTAGGCAACATGTGTTTTAGTGTAGTCAGGCTAAATTCGTTGTCGTCAATGATTAGAATTTTTGCCAAGCTCATACGGAATAATCAACTCCCCCGATAATAGGATTACTCTTTAGTTAACTTTTTATTCGAATTCGTCAAAAAACACAAGAAATCCTGCATAATGTTTTTATAAGTATTCAATATCAGGCAGGATTTTTCATTTTCTGTAGGGAAAGTAAATGAGTTAGCGATAATGAAATGTTAGAGGTGAGAATGTGGATTTTGGTTTAGGGAAAGTGCTTCCGAGACGGATTGAAGAAGAAATGAAAAGTTCCTATATTGATTATGCCATGAGTGTAATCGTTATGCGGGCATTGCCGGATGTCCGTGATGGTTTAAAGCCTGTCCATCGGCGTATTCTCTATGCTATGCAGGAAGCAGGTATGACCCCGAACAAACCATACAAAAAATCAGCGAGGATCGTCGGGGAAGTTCTCGGTAAATATCACCCGCATGGCGATTCTTCCGTATATGATGCCATTGTTCGGATGGCGCAGCCATTTTCTACCCGGTATTTACAAGTAGATGGGCACGGGAATTTCGGTTCGGTTGACGGCGATTCGGCGGCAGCGATGCGGTATACGGAAGTTCGTATGTCAAAAATTGCCGAAGAAATGCTGGCTGACATAGAGAAAGATACAGTGGATTTTGCGCCAAACTACGATGAATCATTAAAAGAACCTACGGTTCTGCCGGCAAAAATCCCTAACTTACTGGTAAACGGTTCGTCGGGAATTGCTGTTGGCATGGCAACAAATATTCCGCCGCATAATTTGCGGGAAGTCGTGGATGGCGTTGTGCTGATGATTGATAATCCGGATGTGGCCATTAGCGATTTAATGAAAGTAATCAAGGGCCCGGATTTTCCTACCGGAGGGTTGATTTTAGGACGGGAAGGAATCAAAGAGGCTTATACTACCGGGCGGGGCGTCGTAAAAATGCGGGCGCAAGCGCGGGTGGAAATAATGGCCAATGGGAAACATCGAATTTTAGTAACCGAGATCCCGTACCAGGTGAATAAGGCCCGTCTGATCGAAAAAATTGCCGATTTAGTGCGGGATAAGGTTGTAGACGGCATTACTGATTTACGGGATGAAAGTGATCGTTCCGGCATGCGGATCGTCATTGAGCTGCGACGCGATGCCAATCCGGATGTTGTATTGAACCAACTATACAAGCATACCCAGATGCAGGAATCCTTCGGGATAAACATGCTGGCCTTGGTGGACCGGCGGCCGCGTGTCCTTAACTTGCATGAAGTGATCCGCTATTATATTGACCATCAGAAAGAAGTTGTCACGCGAAGAACGCGGTTCGAGCTGGAAAAAGCCAAAGCCAGAGAGCATATTTTGGCCGGTTTGAAAATTGCCCTCGACCATTTGGATGCGGTTATTGCCGCAATCCGTCAATCGCAAACCGTGGAGATCGCCCGGACTGCTCTTATCGAACGATTTTCGTTAAGTGAAAAGCAGGCGCAGGCGATTCTGGAAATGCGTTTGCAGCGGTTAACCGGTTTGGAACGGGAAAAAATTGAACAGGAATACCGGGATGTGTTGGAAACCATTGAATGGTTGGAGGCCGTATTGGCAGATGAACGGAAGGTCTTGAACTTGATCAAGGAAGAATTGCTGGATGTAAGAAAACGGTTTGGCGATGAACGGCGTACGGTAATTACCAGCGATACTTCCAAGATGGATATGGAAGATTTGATTGCCGTCGAGGATATTATGATCACGCTGACGCACCAAGGCTATATCAAGCGGTTGCCGGTTGATACCTATCGCAGCCAAAAACGCGGTGGTCGCGGGGTTACGGGGATGGGAACAAAGGAAACCGATTTTGTTGAACATTTGTTTGTGGCCACCACGCATCATAATATTCTATTCTTTACCAGCCGTGGACGGGTATACCGTTTGAAAGGATACGAACTGCCGGAGGCAAGTCGTACAGCCAAAGGAACAGCAAGCATCAATATCTTACCCCTGGAAGCGAAAGAAACGATTACGGCAGTCATTCCGATTAAAGAATTTACCGGTCAGCGCTATCTGTTTATGGCGACCCGCAAAGGAATTGTGAAGAAGACCGAGCTGATGGAATTTGACACGACGCGGCGGACCGGGTTGATTGCCATTGTGTTGGATGAAGATGATGATTTGATTGGCGTCAAACTGACGGATGGCGGTCAAGAAATTATTATGGGAACGAAAGAGGGTTTAGCGATCCGTTTTTCTGAACAAGATGTTCGCGTCATGGGCCGCTCCACGCACGGCGTTATCGGAATCCGCCTCCGCGAAGGTGACTATGTTGTGGGAATGGATACCGTAAAACAAGACTTCGAGGTGTTGACTTTCACCGCTAACGGCTACGGCAAACGAACCCAGGTCGATGAATATCGGTTGCAAGGGCGAGGCGGCAAAGGGATCATTAACAGTAAAATTAGTGATAAAACAGGAGAAGTAGTTGGGATTAAACTAGTTCGTCCAGGGCAGGAATTAATGCTGATTTCCGGTGATGGAATTGTCATTCGGATCGACGTGGACGAAATATCGGTTATTCGGCGTGGAACGCAAGGTGTAAAACTAATGAGAACCGGTGAAAATGATACGGTTGTTGCTGTCGCAACGGTGGAAAAAAAAGTGGATGAGTAACGGATAATAAATTAACAAAACCGGCTTGCACCGTTGTTGAAAAAAGGCGGTGCAAGCCGGTTTTTCCTTGTAGGTTGTGTTGGGTGTCAGGGGGAAACATCAACCAGGATGAACCTTTTTAAACTCTGGTGAGTGGGTATACGTGGTAATGAAATCAATAAATGCCTGTGCTGCTTTGGGCAAATAGCGATCTTTTTTCCAAATCAAACCGATTGTAACCTCGATATTTGGTTCTAACGGGATATTTACAAGATTTTTTTCCTGCCGAGTTACCATATCCATTAAAAAAGAAACTCCAATATCATTGGCTACGAGGCCTTTAATGGTTTGAATTTGATTCGAAGAAAAGATAACATGAGGCTGAAAATTATTTTTAAGACATTCGTTTATAATCAACCGGTGATGGTAAGAATCTTCCTTTAGCAGAATGATTTTTTCATGTTGAAGTTGACGGAAGGATACTGTTTTTTCTTGGCTTAAAGGATGGGTAGTTGAGGTGCAAAGAACAATTTGTTCTTTGAAAAAGGGGAGTGTATTGAGGAATAAATCCGATGAGGGCGGGAGAATGGTTAAGCCTAAATCTACTTCTTCTTTTTCGACCATCCGGCGTGCGGCCAGAGAACCTTCTTCAAAAACGATTAATTCCAGTTCGGGATGAGTTTTTTTAAAAGAAGGAAAAATATTAGGGAATAAATAAGCGCCTATGATTGGCGGTAAGGCCAGTCGGATTGTTCCTTTGCTGAGATCACGAAAGTCTTGCATTTCCGTAACGGCATCCTGGATCGCACTGAGAATTTTTTCTACCCGTTGCAAAAAAATTTGTCCTTCGGGGGTAAGTTTGATTTTCTTGTGATTGCGGTCAAATAATTGCACGCCGATTTCTTCTTCTAGATTATGAATCCCATTTGTAATCGACGGCTGGGATACGTACATCGTTTCAGCTGCCTTTGTAAAATTGTTTAATTTAGCCACGGCGCGAAAATACTCCAATTGGCGAATTTCCATGATACAGCACCTCACGATAATAGCTTGTGACTATTATACCATAACTTTAAAATATTTTATTTATATTGCTAAACGGGATGGTTAAATAACGGCGGTATTATAATCGTTTAAAAAGAGTTTTGGAATTTACCGACAGCTAATCTAAAAACCAGATTAGCTATACCTTGATACGGTTGCCAGGTGATAGTACACTAAGGTTGATCGGTGGCAATATTGTCCCGCTCGCGGGTGAACGACAAAAAGAAAATGGAGGGGATATTGTGCGATTTATTGATGCTGCGACAATTACACAAGCAGTGGCAAAACTGGCTATAGACGCCAATTATTATTTGTCAGAGGATATATACGCGGCCCTTGTAGCTGAGCAAAGCCGGGAAGAATCGCCGTTGGGTCGTGAAATCATCGGCCAACTGGTGAAAAATGCCGACATCGCCAGGGAAGAAGCGATGCCAATTTGTCAGGATACCGGATTGGCGGTTGTATTTGTAGAATTGGGGCAAGAGGTTCATGTTCGGGGAGGCAGCCTCGAAGAAGCAATTCATGCGGGTGTGGCCCAAGGATACGTCGAAGGTTATTTGCGCAAGTCGGCCGTAGCAGAACCTTTGTTTAACCGTACAAATACACAAAACAATACGCCGGCGATCATCCACTATTCCATCGTTCCCGGCGATCAATTAAAGATTATTTTAGCGCCGAAAGGTGCCGGCAGTGAAAATAAAAGTGCAGTCAAAATGTTGGTGCCAGCCGATGGTATTGCTGGCGTAAAAAAATTCATTTTAGATACGGTAACCGCGGCCGGGCCAAATTCGTGTCCCCCAATGGTAATTGGGATTGGCATTGGCGGTACGATGGAAAAAGCTGCAATCTTGGCGAAGAAGGCATTAGTACGGCCGATTGACCAGCGGAATGCGCATCCGGAATATGCAAAACTGGAAGAAGAAATCTTGGCAATGATCAATCAAACCGGTATCGGTCCGCAAGGATTGGGCGGGCGGGTTACTGCCTTAGCGGTCAATATTGAGTGGTATCCGACCCACATAGCCGGTTTACCGGTTGCGGTAAATATAAACTGCCATGCTGCCCGGCATGCGCAAGTGGAATTATAAGGGGGGCGACGTAAATGACAGAACCGATTCGAATTACTACCCCGTTAAAAGAAGCAACGGCGCGCAGTTTGAAAGCCGGCGATATTGTTTTGATTTCCGGCATTATTTACGCTGCCCGTGATGCTGCGCATAAAAAAATGGTTGAGGCATTAGACAGAGGAGAAAAATTACCGGTGGATTTTACGGATCAAGTGGTCTATTACGTTGGCCCATCACCGGCCAAACCTGGCCAACCAATTGGTTCGGCAGGGCCTACGACCAGCGGAAGAATGGATAGCTATACGCCGAAAATGTTGGAGCAAGGACTGCGGGGCATGATTGGCAAAGGATACCGGACAGCTGCCGTTGTGGACGCGATGAAAAAACATGGGGTAGTCTATTTTGCAGCAACCGGCGGCGCCGGGGCATTGATTGCAAAAACGATAAAAAAATATGAAGTGCTGGCTTATGATGAACTGGGGCCGGAGGCCTTGGCGGCCATGACGGTGGAAGATTTCCCGGTTATTGTGGTCATTGACAGCGAAGGCAATAACTTTTATGAAGTCGGGCAAAAGCAATACCGGCAGGGATAAAGAGGAATTACCGTACGGCGGTTCGACAAGCGAGTGGATTTGTCGAACCTGCATTTATTACAAACTATTCAAAATTGCGCGAAAATTTATTGACGTAGCGAAGAAAAAATGCTATTATAAAGACCCGGGAGGAAAGTAAGCAAAGTAATTTAAACTTTTAAGAAAAA
This sequence comes from uncultured Negativicutes bacterium, assembly GCA_964446265.1. GTDB lineage: Bacteria > Bacillota > Negativicutes > CTSoil-072 > CTSoil-072 > CTSoil-072. The sequence goes on from CAYUNV010000083.1 coordinate 12,336, forward strand.
ATGGTTGACACAGCAGTAAAGCCTGTGTTATTATTTGAAAGTCGCCGAAACGCGACGGACAAAAAAGAAAAAATGCTTGACAAACGGCAAGA
>CAYUNV010000084.1:0-3195 GCA_964446265.1 uncultured Negativicutes bacterium
CAAACGAACATCAATTATCATAGGTATGTTGCAGCCGACCCGCTCGATTTCCCTTTCCTGGATCACCCGCAGCAGTTTCGATTGTAATAGCAGGGGCATTTGCTGGATTTCATCAAAAATCATCGTTCCATGGTTGGCTAATTCAAACTTACCCATTTTCCCGCCTTTTCGCGCGCCGGTAAAAGCTCCTTCCTCATAGCCAAACAATTCCGTTTCAAACAATTCGGTCGGGATAGCCGCACAATTGATCCGGACAAGCGGTTGATGGCTGCGGGGACTCAACTGGTGGATCGCTTGCGCAAAAAGCTCCTTCCCCGTCCCGGTTTCCCCACTGATCAGCACGGTAGATTGGGTTTGTGCAACTTTCTGCACCATTGCTTTAATGGCTTGGAGATTGGACGCCATCCCAATAATTTGGTCAATCGAATATTGCGCTCCGCGAAGCTGTCCCAAATCCTTCTTGTAATGCAGCAACTCTTGAATTAAATGCCTCGTCTTTTGCAGAGCTTCAATTGTGGATACCCCTTCAGCCGGTTGGTTAAACGATCCAAAGGTGGCAACAGCAATCACTTTCCCGTCCCGAAAAACCGGGAGACGATTACAAACAACCGATTCCCCAGTATTCAATTGAAAAATACTGCCGAATTCAGCCTTGCCCGTCTTCGCAACAATATGCATTCGCGTACCGGGGATTACGTCGACAACCGATTTTCCTATAACTTTAGCTGGATCAACATTCAACTTAGCAGCATAGCCTCTCGACAAAAAAATAATATTGCCCAGATTATCCGTAACCAAATTAATACAGGTCTCAAAAACATCTTCAATTATCGCTTTGAATTCAATGTCATTATTGCCCATATAATCCCGCCTGCTTATTCATATTAACTATAAATTGCAAAAAACATCCATGAAAAAAACGCGGCACTGCATCATTAGTTTAATGCATTTTTCTTACAGTTTCAATAATCCTTTACACACGACTAAGAGGGAACTCCAGCTATTGATCTTGCCGCATCCGGAATATCTTATCGATGTTCTTATTTTCGAACTGTTTCTTTCGCCCGGTCTGCAATAGCAATTTTCACCTCTTGCCGGACTAATGAATGGTCCGGGAATTTCCAGCTAGGTAAAAGTTTATACCGGTTCGCATACGGCTGAAATAACTCTAACACCTGCTCCTTCGTTCCCTGTTTTTGGTTATAGATATCCGGTAAAACAATAAGGAACAGTGAATTGTCACGTTCTTGCAACAACAAAAGCTGATACGTAATGATGACCGGTGTTCCTATATCGACTAGTTCATACAACTCTTCCGCATCCGCATTATGCATGCGGATACAGCCGCCGGAGACCGGATATTCGATGTCCCAATCTTTATTTGTGCCATGGATTCCGAATGTAGGTTTAAATTCCATCCACCGGCTTCCTAACGGATTATTAGGTCCCGGAGGCACCGGCGTTCGATCTTTGAACATAGGATCCGGCGTCCACGTAGGGTATTTCTCTTTTAAAAATATTTCAAAGCTGCCGATGGGCGTCTGTTCATATGGCGTCCCCAACGCAACAGGATATTCTTTGACCAGTTTATCGTTATCGTATAAACGCAGCATCATTTCCGGTACATTAATATGAATTTCCGGTTTAGCCCAAACAATATGCTGAAATGAGCAGATTAAAAGAACGACCATAACTAAAACACGCATTTGTCTTCCTCTCCTCTTAGCATACTGTATTTTTCTACGGTACAATAACCACCGGGGTGCCGTATTGAACAAGATTGTATAAAACTTCCAAATCAGCATCCTGTAAAGCAATGCAGCCTTCCGTCCAATTGATGCGTTCTTTCGTTAAATCGTCCCTTCCGCCGTGGATACCAATCCAGCCACCCAGTAGAGTGTTTTGGGGCGGCATGGCTTTTTGCGCATCGGCATTGATAATCTCATCATATTGACTCACACTGATGAGGTTATTCTCTACCCCTTTTTGTGCATGCACAGGATCAGGATAACTTAACCCCAGCCATTTACGGCCTAAATAGGGGTGATCATTCAACCGCTCTTTATCAGTAATAAAAAACTGTCCTTCCGGAGTGCGGTTATCACCTTGCCGCTGTTTATCCCCTTGCGGATTTACGCCAAGAGCGCATAAAAAATTTTTAAACGGTTTTCCCTGATAGAAAACGGTCATTTTGTTGACTGATTTTTCTATCACGACAACCACGTTTTGCTGCGTGGCAAGAGCCAGCACATCTTTCCCTATTGCTGCGTCGGCTTTCGAAACATCTAACAAAAAAATGTTGCAAAATAGAAGGATACCCAAAACAAGCAAAACCTGATTTTTCACACAAACACACCAACTTTACTGCATTTTGAAACTCAATTTCCTCATTATCCCAATCGCAATGGAATAATCGGTTTTAAAAATATTGCAATATATTCGCTGCAAAGAATTGCATTCCTGCAATACTCTATATTTTAACACAAGATCAAGGCCAATGAACACTTTAATGCCAAAAGGACCGTGTCGAAATAGACTATTTCGACATGGCCCTTACATGAAAACAAGCACGTCCTTGCTTCTGTTCGTTACATTCTTACACGGCTAACAGCAGAAGCGCAAGCATCAATACCATGGAATCGTCATGATGATACGTTTCATGATCATCCCGGATAACTATAAATTTCCCGTTAAAATTAAATCCTACCCCGACCAACGTATCACCGTCATCATAGAACAATACTGCGTCATGGATCCTGTGCCCACGGTACCAAAAATGTCCTCGTTCATAACTATCATTATCATGCCACCGGTAAGAATGCAATCCCGGAAAACGTTCATCCCAGTCACGGTCACGAATTCGTTCCATTCTATACTCATCCGGCGAAAAACGTTCATGGATGGAAGATCGCGTTTCATGCCACCGGAACGGAATTTTTTCATCATGGCTTGTTTCTATTTTTTGCCATTTTTCGTTATGAAAAACAGGGTTAGACCAATCGTGTTGCTTGCGTTCCTGCCACTCTTTCCGTTGACCATCTTTATGTTGGTACTCTTGCTGTTGACGATCTTGATACTGCCGGCCCTGATGTTCCTGGTCCTGGTGTTGCTGGTTTTGCCACAGGCTTTCTTTGTGCTGGTTTTCCTGCCAGGTTTTATTCTGCCGTTCTTGTTGCTGTTTCTCCTGACGCTCCT
>CAYUNV010000084.1:3295-12266 GCA_964446265.1 uncultured Negativicutes bacterium
CTTCTTTGCGCTGATTTTCCTGCCAGGTTTTATTCTGCCGTTCTTGTTGCTGTTTCTCCTGACGCTCCTGTTTCTGCTCTTGTTGCTGTTGATGTTGCTGTTCTTGCTGCAGGCCTTCTTTGCGCTGATTTTCCTGCCAGGTTTTATTCTGCCGTTCTTGTTGCTGTTTTTCCTGACGGTCCTGTTTCTGAGTCTCTTGGTTCTGTTGGTTCTGATGGTTCTGTCTTGGCTTATCTTTAGCTTGCGGATCTCGGTGCTGCTGGTTTTGGCGATCCCCATCTTGCTGAACGCGCTGTTGCTTGTTTTGGTTTTGTTGCCCTTTGCGTTCTTTATCTTTTTGGTATTGGTCTTGTTGTTGCTGATCGTCGTTTTGTGGTGAGGCTTCAATAAAGGATGTATGGAACCCGTATTGCATAAATCCTACCATTAATGAACACAGAATTAATTTTTTCGTCGTTCTTTTCATACTGTTCCGCCCCCTGTCCATTTTTCGCATCACAAATTATTAACTTCTTCTGCGCGCTAAGAAACGCTTATGCTATTAATTGAATGATACATCATAAATATGGCAAACTTGTGAGCAAAATGTGACAAAATTGCAAACTTTCATTTGGCTGTTTCGGCAAAATGCTGAGCCAGCGACAAAGGCAAAGTATCACGTTCCAGACTGCCGCACTCATCCATCAAAATCAAAGTTGTATCGGCTATGCATTATCCTGTTGCGCTTTTAAGGCAACCTTTTGCCCGACGCTGAAAATTTTAACCTTCTCTGCGCCGGCGACTATTCTGGCGATACGCGAGTGGTCTTTAATCATAAAACCGGAAAGATCAGCAAGGCCATACTTAAAAAGCGCCGGAGCTAGCGGAGTGCCTGGCCCGACCATGGTGATCCGCTTGGCGTTTTTGGATAATTCCAGAAGCCTGGGCAACGTCTTGTCCACAAGGGAGGTACAAGTAAGGTACACATAATCGCATTCGGGCAGTAAATATTCACACGCAGGATACGGATAGTCACCTTCCTCCGGGTCCCATTCAATGATCGAGAAGTCGCAGATCGGCTCCAGAAGGCTTTCGAGATGCGGAAAATGTCCTACCACTGCAACTTTTTTGCCCTTTACTTCATTTTGCGACATAATAAACGGATCAAATCTTCGATCTTCGACTCGCATGGCATCGGAAAATTCTACTCTATTCTCCCTTGCGACCGCAGGATTGTTATAGTACGCATTAATGGCAGCGGCGCCAATAGATGCTTCGACAAAGTTCCACGATTTGATGCAGGTTGCAACCTCCCGCAATGGGACTCCAATCAGGTTTTTCGTGAACATCGGCATTCTGGTTTCATACGGACGAAACGAAGCAATTCCGGCGCCTTCACCGCTGCGGACATAGGAATGAATAGTACCGCAAATAATTTCATCTGTAACATAATTTTCCGGAATTCCGTTGATTAACGCATCATAGATTTCCCACATCAGAACCACTCCTCTTTTATGAGTTCAATAATTCATTCGTTATTAGTTCGCCGGCACGCAAGCGGTTGCGCAGTCTCTGCAAGGTATTGTCAAGTTGTTCGATAGCAATCAAACTTTCCCGTTCCTCGTCTGAAGTCTCAATCACTTTCTCCATGCCGCCGTTTTTAATAATGATTCGTTTATCCGCACTAAGGGCCAGCAACGGATCGTGGGTAGAAACAAAGATGATCTTTTCCCTTTTGGCCAATAGATCAATAGCCTGCCTTCTGTCTATACCGGCATTCTCAATTTCATCGATCAAAACAATGGGTGACTCGCTCATATAAGCAGTATCGGCAATCATCAGAGCCCTAGACTGTCCTCCACTGAGCTGGGTCACTAAGGTATCTTCAGAAAACGTTTCGCCCGTCAGCCGGTTCGCACATAAAATGCATTTTTCCACCACTTCGTAAGCATTCGGCGTCAATCTTGATTTCGCGTGCATTTCGAGAAATTTGCGCACCGATAGGTCCATAACAAAATTCATGTTTTGCGAAAGCTGCGCTACCAACTTGCCATCCATTTCAAAGCGTTGAAGCTCATCAAGCTCAACGCCGTTTATCATGATTTGCCGGCCGGTCGGAGTATCCCGCTGCGCCAAACATTCGATATCATTGAGCAATCTGCTTTTTCCCGATCCGGTCGGGCCGACAATGCTGATAATCTCTCCCGCCGAAACGGTAAGGCTGATATTTTCCGGTTCCCGGAATTTATTCAAACCGCCATGGATCGTTATTGACGAAACAACTTCACAGGCAGTTTCGCTTCGCGTAAAAGTCTTAATAAACTCACAAAAATTCTGCAATACAGTGTACCGGTCAATGCCAAATTCACTGAGAACCTCTTCATCCGCTTCTTCTAAAGCCAGCGGCAACGGCACTTCCGCGGAAAGCTTTTCTAAGCGATAATTTGCCAGGAAATCAGTCGCAATCGGATATTTTCGCAATACATCTTTAAGCGGCGTACTGCCAATAAAAGTTTCTAAATCATCCATTGTCATAGTTGCTTAAACTCCATTTTCTTCATCATTCCCATTTGGTACGTCTCTCCTATTTTCGTTTCTCCCGTACAATACGAACAAACTGCCGCGGGAGTTGTGAAGCGCAGTTTCATGTTCTTGAGCGTTTGAATATCACGGGCCCGCTGCAAATATTTGGACAACAAAAAGGTTCCCTGGCCCGTAATGCCATTAACACCTACGATTTTCGCCCCCGAATTCACCTGTTTAATATTGAAAGCAAATACTTCCCGCTCAGCCTGCGAAACAATATCACCTTTTGTTACAACCACAATATCAGCAAATTTAAGCATCGGTCCTATTTTACGCGGAGTATTGACACCGGACAGGTTATCGATCACACAAATGGAAAGGATCCCGTTAATATAGGGAGAACAGCGGTTGCAAAGACCGGCGCTTTCTGTAATGAGCATGTCGAAACCGGACTGCATGCCCCACTGCACAGCATCATCAATATTACTCACAAAATAATGGTCGGGGCATATTTTCCCGGAAAATCCAGTTTGGCTAGGAATTCCCGCTTCTTCATAGCTTAGATTGTCAAACGACGTAAGGCAATCAAATTTCACCACGCCAATACTGCCTTGAGGTTTGTTCATGCATTGGATTAATTTCAAAATTACCGATGTCTTTCCGGAAGAAGGCGGCCCTGCAATTGTTATTAGTTTCATAACAAACTTCCTTTTCATTTTAGTTATGTTTGTTTTTGTTAGCATTATTTATATTATACCTTTCTTTGCCTAGGATTCTACAAACTGTTAAAAAATAATTTGCCGGGCTTACAGATATTCTTCCTAATTGATAAAAAAAACCTAGCAAAATATACTCTGCCAGGTTCTTTGCCAACATATATGCAGTTTTTAAATTCCATGTTTTTGCTGCATGCAACTTGTTTCAGCTCAATATTGCCCAAGGTTCTTCCGACACGCATCGCAAATTAGCAAACTTAAAGCTTTATTAATAAATCTTTTACTAACGAATGACAATAAGAACGTACTTCGTTTTGAATGAATTCAGGCAATTTCCCAGAATTGTCATCGATATTGAGAGCGCACCGGACAAGTAAATCATGTTCACCAAACGCAATAATACTACCGTTTATAAAGCGGCTGGCAATTACTGCGCTTTCATAGGAGATTTTTGAATTAGTAGCTAAAACTAAAAGTTGGGCAAACACTTTTTCAACTTTTTCAAAAATAGCTTTCGTGAGCGGATGAAAGTCTTTTATGGGACTAACCTGTTCCCAATATACTAGTTTCAAGGTTGTTTTATACATCGGCTCAAATGCAGTTATTATCTGCAAATCAATCAATTCACAAATATAATCATACGCTATTTCCGGATTAATGGTTTGCTTTTGTATCGACTCATTAACTCTATTAAAAGTACTCTCGTAATATTGATTTGATTTTCGAGTAATATATTCTATACAGGCAATATACAGGTTTTCTTTATTGGAAAAATGAAATGATATTGCAGAAAGATTCACCTTAGCTTCCTTCGCCAGCATTCGGGTTGATGTCGCTTCATACCCATATTGAGAAAACAACTTTATACCATAATGTATTAAATTTTCACGAGTTGTATGCAGGTTCACTTTACTACTTTTACTATCCATATTAAATACCTCGATTTTTTAAAAAGATAAAAGTTTACATATATTAACATGTTTTTCCCAAATAGTCAACAAATTTATTGTAATTTTAAGCCAGCTAACCGCTAAGGTTAGCTGGCTTACTTTATGCGCCGTTTAAGCAACAAGTTCTTTTTCTGGGTAGCCCTTATAACAGAGCATATTTGATATTCAGGCAGTCTCTTCTTTATCCTTTTCCTGTTTTTGTTGATTAATTTGTTTAAAGCCCAAAGCCGGAATGGAACCGATGAATATCATTGAGGCCAAGTATATAAATGCGGCATTAAAATTATTTCCTGTCGAACCAACATTCTGGATCAGCCACCCGGCAATCATCGGAGTCAAGAAGCCAGCAATTTGTCCACCCATATTAACAAATCCCATGGCTCTCCCGGTAATTTCCCTGGAAATGGCAGACATCGGCAGATTATACAGGGAGCCAGTAGCTGCAAACGTGAAAAATGCAGTGAGACATTGATACATCAGCAACGTACTCTCAGAGGAAGTATATACCAAATACATGCAGCCGGAAGCAACCCAACAGAATACAACCAGAGGAGCTTTTCGGTTATGTCTAAACGGCCCGTCTCCAAGCCAACCGGCTATCAGAAAGCCCAATGCGCCAAAAACAAACGGCAAGGAAGCAAACAAGCCCAGTTTTGTTAGAGTAAAGCCACGTACCCGCATCAAGTAAGTCGGTAACCAGGAAATGAAACCATACGATGTCATATTGCAGCAAAAGAGTATAAGAAAAGACCTCCATACAGCTGGTATTTTTACAATTTGCCAAAACGTCAGTTTTTCTCCGCCCGCACCGATGGTGGTATCATATTCTGTTGCCACTTCCTTGAGTTCTTCTAATTCTTCCGCCGTAATTCCTTTTTTGTCAGCTGGATTATCAGGCATTTTCCACATTATCCAGGCAATCAATAATATTCCTGGTATAAACAAACTGTAAAAAACGGGCCGCCAACCCCAGTTATATACCAACCAAGTAACAAAAACCGGCGCGAAAGCTGGTGCAAGTACAGTGGCCGCCATCATACAGGCACTGGCTTTCGATCTATTACGCATTGCCGTCCAATTCGCTGTTGCTTTCCACGTCGCCGCTGGCGCCATACCTTCACCAATGCCGAACAAAACCCGGACAAGCAAGAGTTGTACTAAATTCGATACCATACCCGTCACAGCCGTAAAAACCGACCACCAGAAAACGGCCCAGACCAGTACTTTACGTGCACCAAATCTATCAGCCAATAAACCACCAGGAATTTGACAAATAAAATAGCCGAGGAAAAACGCGCTCATTACTCCACCCATTGCGAAAGGGGATAGGCCAAATTCATTGGCAATGTAAGGAATTGCCACCGCCATGACCATCCGGTCGACATGACACACAAACCATAATGTACAAACAATAAGCACTGCGGTATATGAATGTTTCCACTTAAATCCTTGCCCCATATAATATACCTCCTTATACCCATATTGTACTAACCTGTTGCTAATATTTTCTCGTAATCACAAGAAGCGCCGCACTATATAAATTCAATGTGGCCGCAAGTATAAAAATCCTTTACCGATAACATGAATAAAGTTTTGAAGCATCTTGTTTGCGAGTAACGTAAAGAATGGCACAACCAATATACAGATATTGGTTCGATTCAAAACAGGTAAATGAGCCTAAGGAATACTTATTTTCATGAATTACGACAACTAAATGAATTGGCACTAATAATTGACGAAATTTGACACAAAGATGGTTTGACCACAGCAATTCGCCCCCAAATCAGCTGATGTATTGCGAGAGAAACTGAACGTCGAGGCTACAAATCAAACAATGTTTTACACCTCCTAACGATGTGTTTCACTAATTATTGCGTTTCCCCATGTATCACCACCTATCTTAAAATTAAACATGGTTTCCCATGCATCGCCGCTAATTTATCCATCACACGGCCTGTGCCATCCTCTAGGTACCGACACTCTATTCGGTGCACAGGCAATTTCACCTTAAGTAAGTTTTCATTTATAACAAAAGCTATAAAGCATATTCTGATAATCATTTTTTAGGTCAAACGTTTGACCTAGTTTATATAATGACAGTACTATACTTTCTCTAGTTTGTCAACAAGCGGCTAGCTCATTGTTTTGCGTGGAACAATTTCTTTACGCCACTACAGGCTGATAATTTGAACCAATTGCTATTTATGACTTTAGAAATTAGAAAGACGCCTCCAGGCATAAACCCGGACAGCGTCTTTGATGATTGTCTCAACGAATATTACAGCTTACTGCGGAGATTGATGGCACACTACCTTGCGGAACTCGGTGGCCAAGGTAAACCGCACGGAATCTTTGAAAAATTTGATTGCTTCGACCATACAATAATTCATCCAGTCGCCATTGGGAAAACGATATTCAATAATATTGTGCGGCCCGATGATCCCGTTCACCGTATCTTCTACAGCAGATAATTGACACCTGGCAACTTCTGCCAGTTCCTGGCGGGAAAAAAGGTACTTCCGCTTATCAATAGTGCAAATCGAGATCAAAAACTTCATGATCCTAGCACGCTCAGGCGTCATATGATTGATACATTCATCCGTGATTGCCGTTATCTCTTTTAAAATCCGATCCTCCGGTTCTTCAACCGTTGCATTGTCTGTTGACAAATCGATAAAAATGGCGGATGCCAGATCCGTGCTTCCAGTATACTCATCATAAAAAGAACGATTTATATAAAATCCGACAGTATGGTTATCAATACAAGCGCGTTTCAATCCATCTACCGTTATTTTTGATCCATGTTCGTCGTTAAATTTCCTTTCTAAAGAGGCAATTTTTCTAGCAAATTTCGTCACTTCTAATACTTCACATTCAGCAGCTTTCGCTAATACTTCGCACGAAAAATAATTTACAGTGCCATTGAATTCAAAATTTGAAACTATAAAATCCAACATTCTTCTCGCTTCTGGCGGCAATCGTTTTACAGCTAGAGTCATTTTCGTATTCATGTATAGCACCTCCGTTACATAGATTGTAAATCAAATAGGCTGCAGCGTCAAAAGAGATTTTTAAGGTTTTTGTTTTGTTGCATGTGTATAAATTCGCCAATAATCGCAAAAAGCCTTGTATTACATATAAAAAAGCCGCCTCCGCAGAGACGACTGTTGATTTTACTTTTCCGGCAGATGTATTAAATAATAAATAAATGTCACCCACACAGCAATTACAAGATAAGTTATTGGATCCGGCACTGATTTACGCCCCCTCATGTTACAAACTCAGTATAGTGCGCAAATGTGACAAATCTGTGAAGTGTTTGTGAAAATTTCATGATCATTACTTCAAATAAGCAGAAGGCAATATCTGCATTCGTTCAAAAAGAAAAAGGGTTTTTGGCAAAAAATGAAGAAAAAGGTTTTTATAATAATATTCCAATTCAGCAATAAACAGCCGACGCCAGATCCATTTGGCAAACAAGATAATAAAGAAGCATCGATTTTACCTTTCACCGTACTCGTGCAAAAATAAGCAAAAGAGGTGTTGAGTGGTGCGAAAAATGATGTTGTCTATCGCGCTCGTTAGCTTGTTATTGATTTGCTTGTCTGGAAGTTCGTCTTGCTATGCACTCGGCTCACAGCTCGAACTGGAATGGGACTTCTTGACTCCCTTCGAAAATGACCGCAGTCTTAACACAGTATCCTTGCATATACTGGATAAATTTTCTGAAACAAAAAATAAATCCGTATACAGAGGGATTACAATCACTCGGCCGCGGGGAAACGTAACGTTAGAACCAAACCAACAACCCCGAGACAGTTCTGCAATCGGCATCGGGCCCGTTTATGTGTTACAGAACAAATTTTATAGTTCCGGCAAGCTGTCCGCAGTATTCGATGTGAGCGGCGGAATTATCTTATATAACAAAGCATTTCCGGCCGGAGGAAGAAGTTATAATTTCATGTGGAGAGTCGGTCCTCAATTCATTTATAAATTCCGTGAAAACTCTTCAGTGAATATCGGCTATACCTTCATGCATGTCTCTAATGGTTTTAGATCTTCTAATCCCGGCTACGATGCCCATGGGCTTTCATTGGGGTTGGTAACGGTTTTCTAAAAAAATACGCCCTACCCGCAAACTGTTGCCGCAGTTGAGCGAATAGGGCAATAAGCGTAAGGGGCGTTATTCCTTACACAATTCTATTATATACCTAAACTATTAGAAATAAAAATAAATAACCGTATTGAACTGATAGTATTAATAACAAGCCGGGCAAGGTGCTTCAAAACACCCTGTCCGGCTCATTTCATTTCTATTCTTGTTTCTATCTCTATTCAACTTCACACTAAATCCCTTTACTGTCAACAACCCCCGTCCCTTTGCTCCCTTTTTATGCCTGTTTTTTGAGCATAATCTTTAGAATTTGTTCATCCGTTTGAACCATGCCCTGCCAAGCCAATTCCCCCAAATTGGCAATGGACTGGTCAAGATTATCAGCCACAATTCCGTCGCTTTCCGTCACTTTTTTTCCATCCAAAGCCATAAGCACAGCTTTATAAGCGGACATGACTGAGGTAGACACCTTCATGGCACAACTGTTGGAGGCGCCATCGCAAATCATTCCGGCTACATCGCCGATCATGTTAGAAACAGCCATACTAACCGTTTCAAAACTGCCTTTCAACAGCCAAGCCATGCCTGCTGCCGCCCCCATAGAAGCAGTGGTCACAGCGCACAATGCCGACAATTTGGGCAGCTTATCATGGATATAAATTGCCATAAAATGAGACAGCATCAAT
>CAYUNV010000085.1:0-12221 GCA_964446265.1 uncultured Negativicutes bacterium
GACCGATACGCATCCTTTTCAACGGTTTCCAATCCAGAAGTTGCAAACTCTCTGTTCATCATTTTTTCACCCCACCGTCAAAATGTTCTTATTTCAAACTTGAGCTGAAAAGAAACGTTCCTTTAACCCAAGAAGAAAATACAAAACAACAACTCCATAAATCAAAGAACAAGCGTATGTCGCGGAAGTCGAAAGAGCAATTCCTCCCAGACCCCATATTTTTACGAAGAAGTAATTAAAAATCCCGGTCATCAATACATTCAAGATCCCATTGTACATAAGCATTGTATTCGCTTTTAGCGCCATGATCAGACGTGAGCCAATAACACTGAGCAGGTAAAAAGGAATTTGAATTGCAAAAAGAATGTTCATGTAACTTACTATTGCCGTATTTTGGGCTGTAAAAGCGCCTCGCTCAAACAGCAGCCGGATAATTGGTTCAGAAAATGCCATCAGCATCGCCATCATCGGAAAACTGAACAAAATAACAAATTGGACATGTCTCCATACAGTCTTCTTCAAGCCCATCCAATCACCCTCGGCTACGAGCCGGGAAAACAACGGTAATACGGTTGTCGCAAGCGCGCCTACTCCAATAGATAGTAAAAAAGCAACCAGTTTCTTTCCGTAATTCAAGGCAGCTATACTGCCGGGGCCGATCATCGCTGCAAAAAATTGCTCTACAAAGACAGCGCCATGTCCGATAAAATTATCGGCAACAGAAGGGAAATATTGCCTCATTACTTGCCTCACTTCCTCCGTACCTTGAGACCGGCGCGGCATTGGCGACAGTCCCCGACGCCTTAGGCAATGCGCTAAAAATACCGCTTCCACTATGGTTCCCACAACCATTCCGCTTGTCAAACTATAAATTCCCCAGGCTGGCCCCAGCAAAAGCAACACGACCAAGGTAACAATCGGATTGATGCCGGGAACCACTGTCGCTAATTCGAAATGTTCCCGTGCATTGAGGATAGACACCCAAATACTGGTAACTCCAGTGATAACGATAGCAGGTATCAAACAAAGAAACAAGCGATGGGTTACCCAGAGAGTTTCCTGGGAAAAGCCGGGAGCCAAATATGGGAAAAGGTATGGTGAAACGAACGCCAGTAAAACAGATGCCGCTAACGCGATCAACATACTGATCAACATGATATTTTCGAATAGCCGTTGAGCGGCAGGTTCCCCTTCGCGGCACCGTACCTGGACGTAAGTTGGAATGAGGGCTGAATTGAAGGCTCCCGCGACCATCCCTGTCACTAAACCTGACAACGATAATGCAACATAGAATGCGTCCAAGTGCTGGTTTAATCCGAACTGCTTCGCGACCACCAATTCTTTTGCCGCTGCTAAAACCTTGATAAAAACAATCAATCCGCCCACAGTAACTATACGTGATAATAATACTTTTTTTATGGTTTGCCATCGCTTCAGCACAATACCCCCACCATATTGTTAAATTTTTATCTCAATTATTTTGGTGTTCGGGCGTCGTCCCCGTTGCCGCATGCTGTATCGCATCAGTACTGTACACTTTTCGATGTGCGGATAAACTTTGAACATACGTTGGGATCAGTTTGGCCAGGAGACCTGGGATTTTCTCCGGATCATCCGTTGCCGAAAGCATTGCCAAACCGTCGCTCAATTTTTGCGGGTCTACTGTCTTTAGATTGGCAACATAAATTTTTTCATGTTTTGTCGAAGTACTCCCCTCTTCAGCCGTGAGAAATTCTTCAAATAGTTTTTCTCCTGGGCGAAGGCCGGTAAATTCAATTTTAATATCTTTGTGCGGAACCAACCCGGTTAATTCGATCAAGTCACAGGCCATATCCAAAATACGGATCGGTTTACCCATATCGAGGACGAATACTTCCCCGCCTTGCGCCATTGCACCGGCTTGCAAGACTAGTTGCGCCGCTTCGGGAATGGTCATAAAATAACGCTGCATATCCGGATGGGTAACAGTGACCGGACCGCCTTTAACGATTTGTTTGCGAAATAGCGGGATCACACTGCCCCGGCTTCCTAAAACATTGCCAAACCGGACCGCGACAAACTTCTTGTTGGTTTTTGTGTTCATCCCGCAAATAATCATTTCCGCAATCCGTTTGGTTGCGCCCATAATGCTGGTTGGATTGACCGCCTTATCCGTCGAAATCATGACAAACCGATCGACATCTACCCACGCAGCCGCTTCGGCAACCGTTTTCGTGCCGAAAATGTTATTTTTAACAGCTTCATCGGGTTGATCTTCCATCAAAGGAACATGTTTATGGGCTGCTGCATGAAATATGACCTTCGGCCGGAACCGGGCAAAAACGTTTCGGATCCGTCTTTCGTCGCAAACGTTGGCAATGATTGCTTCTGTTGATAACTTAGGATAATCCCAACTTAACTCACGTTGAATATCCCAAATATTATTCTCACTCTTTCCTAATAAAATCAATTTTTGCGGTTCCATTCGCGCAATCTGGCGGCACAATTCTGAGCCGATTGAACCACCGGCGCCCGTAACAAGAACACACTTGCCGGCTAAATACTCCGCCACCAACGATTGATCCAGTTTTACCGGATCCCTTCGCAGCAAATCCTCCAAATTCACGTCCCGTAATTGGCGCATGGTTACCATTCCGTCAAGAACTTCATGAATGGCCGGCACGACTTTTACACTACACTTGGTTTGCCGGCAAGCTTGCACAATTTCTCTAACCAACGTCCCATTTGCCGACGGGATCGCAATAATAATTTCTTGAACGTTGTTTGTTTCGACAATTTGATGAATAGCTTCCCGATTGCCGAGCACTTTTTCTCCAAGCAGCCGTTGGCCGATTTTCGCTGGATCATCATCGATAAAGCCAACAATTTCCTTGCTTTTTCCATAATGATCTTTGATCTCTTTTGCAATACCGGCACCACAATCCCCCGCGCCGACAATCAGTGTACGGGTACATTGTTTGCAGCGGTGATGGTGCCGATGATAAGCAATGCGCAGCAAAATGCGGCTTAGCCCAATACAGGCTATATTCAAGATCCCGCTTAAAAAATACATACTGCGCGGTAATACAATATGACTGCCATACGCCACGATGGCTAAAAGAATCGACCCGATCGCAACGGCGCCTGCAATGGTAAACAGTTCATTGATTCCGGCATACCGCCATAGTCGCTGATATAGGTGAAACAGATAAAACAAAACCACCTGAACAACCACAATGACCGGAACGAAATCAACCAGTGTAGCATAATATGAAGCTTCAATGGTTCCTTCAAATCTTATATACAACGCAATAAACGGAGTCAGCGCTACGATCAGAGCATCCGTAACCATTAATGCGCCGCACAAGATCAAATACCGCATATTAACCGCCCCTTATATGCCATTTACCGCACTTTTTGCTGAATAGCCCGATAGTAGTATTCAGGATACAATCCTTCATCCCCAACTCCCACCCGGTTCATGACAACGCCAATAATATTTGCTTTTGCCCTTGCCAGCCTATTTTGGGCTCTTTGCGCATCCCGTGGATGGACCGCTCCTACATCCAGGACAAGAGCAACACCATCGACCCTGCCGGCCAAAATGCAGGCATCTGTAACTGCCAATATCGGCGGCGTATCGACTAAGATCACATCCGCTTCCGTTTTTAGCGCCTCGAAAATTCTATGGAGTCTGGTTGCCGCTAATAATTCTGCCGGATTCTTACTAATAGGGCCGCTGGCCAACAGGAATAAATTCTGCACTAAAGTCTGCTGTATCGATTCTTCTACATTTTTTCTTCCGGTCAAGATATCCGTAATCCCTACGTTCTGCAAGCCAAAAATATCATGCTGGACGGGCTTACGCAGATCACAGTCCATGATAATGACTTTTCGCCCGGATTGGGCTATAGATATGGCGGTATTGGCTACGGTCAGCGATTTTCCTTCGCCAATACCGGTACTGGTAAACAAAATCGTTTTCATTTCACCGTCATCTTGTGATAACTGGATATAGGTGCGAAGGCCGCGAAACGCTTCGGCAGCCGGTGAATACGCTTGTTCGCGAAGCATAAGTTTATCTTCTTGCATCATCAAACTCACTCCATTCTTATCAATTTTGACGCCGCTATTTCTTTTGTTTTGGCTCAGAACCATAGGTCGGAATACTGGCAATGACCGGGAGATCCAGATATCGCCGGACATCTTCCGCCGTATCGATCGTGCGCCTCATTGTACCAAGTACAACCGCAACTCCGGTGCCAACCAGGAGACCCAATAAAGAAGCTACAATGATGTTCAACGTTTTTGCCGGTTTCACAGGCAACGTGGATGCAGTGGCCAAATCAACCACTTGAACGTCTGTCGGCTGCATCACTTCACTGATTTTCGCCTCTTCATGACGTCTGGCCAACATTGCATAAATATCCTGGGCAACTGACGCATCCCGGGATACTTTAGCCAAACCTTGCTCCTTATCCGGGATACTCGCCATCTCTTGCTCGCCTTCAGCCATAATCCTCGCTATCGCTCCTTGTTGCGCGCTGGTTGCCGCACTTTCGGCCTGTGCTTGGATCTTGTTCTGCAAAACCAATTGATGAACCGGACTGATCGAAGGAGCTTCAGAATTTACGACTTTGACAATTTCCGCATTTAGTAAGGCTTTTGTATCTTCAATCGTCGTCCGCGCAGCAATCACTTTCGGATGCTGGTCATTGTATTTTGTCAACAAAGTGGCCATTTCGATTTGTTGATCCGCTAGCCGGCCTTTGTATTGTTGAATCAACGGATTGTCGGCCATGACACCGACATTTTGCCCTGCTAATTCTCGTTCAGAATTAGTAATTCTCGCTTGCGCGGAAGCCATCGCTACCCTGCTTTCGGCTGACAAACGGCTAATGGCAGTCTGCCAATCTACCAGTGAACGGGTTTTATCCGTTAATCCCACTGCCTTATTCTCCCGCTTGTAATCCGCCAAAGCCCGTTCTGCCCTATCCAGTTCTTGTTTTGATTCATCCAATCTAGCAGCAATAAAGGTTCTGACAGCTTTCTGTTCCGATCGCACTAACGAAGTCAGACGATCATTAAAGGTTGCAGCCAATAAACCTGATAATTTTTTGGCTTCTTCCTGACTGTTCGCCTGTACCTTTACACTAAGCAGTTCAGTGTCTTTTACCGGCTGGATTGTAATACGCTTGATCATTACCTCATAAGACGGCTTGTCATCTGCCGGGAAATTCGCTTTCTCAATAACACTTTCCACAACACCGCGGCTTTTTAAAACCTCGGCATAAGTTGCCATCAATTGCCTGCTGGTCTCACCTGCAGTTGAAGACAGTACCGGAGCATTGGATAGCAAAGAGGCTTCTACGCCCCGTGCTTGATGGACCCTTAACAGTGTTTCTGATTCATACGTTGGAGTCATCATGAAACTAACGACCGCAGCGATGATACCAGCAAAAAAGAACCAATTAAAAATAAACCATTTATATTTTTTGAGTATTCTGACTTTATCTTGCAAATCATAATTCATTTTGTCCATAATTCCACCTCCAACTTCACTTAATTATCATTAAAGTTGCTAATATAATACGCGGATGAAATAATTGGTGCGATGTCACGGCCCCAATCGAGTCTTCCATTGGTATCCAGGAATAAAATATCTCCGTTGTTCAAAGTATAATTTTGGGTCATATCACCTTTCTTGACGATATCCAACAAATTGATCTTGATTGGTTCCGTACTTTTTTGCCCATTACGGACCAAAAGCACTTTCTTTTTCGCGGTGTCCTTCGTCCAACTGCCGGCGGCAGCGATTGCATCCACTACATTATGTGAATTTTGCAACTCTACGATCCCCGGTCTGTTGACTTCCCCTAATACGTATACACGTGTCGAGTGGAATTGGGCAATATTAACGGAAACTCTTGGGTTCTTCACAAACGGCGTCAATTGATCCGTCATGAAGCGAGATAATTCCGAAGGTGTATTTCCTACAGCCTGGACTTCACCGAGTAAAGGAAAATCAATTTTCCCATCCGGGCGGACAATGATTTGAGTGACTTGCATTTCTTCCAACCCAAAGACACTAATGGCCAATACGTCACCTTCCGCAATGACATAGCCTGCAGCAAAAGCCGGCTGGACGCTCATTGGCAAAACCATCACCGCCATAAGAAGAAGTATCCACAAAAGCCTTTTCATATTACGCCCCCCATTCATTTATTTAACTTCCTTTTGGGAAAATACCAGCTTGAATTGACCGACGAATCATCCATCGACATATATCATTCGGATCACTGGCAGCCGCCATTCCCGGAAGAACCGCCCCCATCGCCTGTCGAATTGATGGAAGATGACTTGCTGTTATTGTTATTCCCACTATTTATATTGCTAATATAATACACAGAAGCAATGATCGGGGCGATGTCACGTCCCCAATCCAATCTATTGTTGCCATCTACAAAGATAATGTCTCCATTTCCCAATGCATAATTTTGTGTTGTATCCCCATTTCTCACGATCGCCAATAAATTAATCAAAATTGGCGGATCTTTTTGTCCATTGCGTATCAAATACACTTTTGTCTTTGCAGCATCCTGTGTCCAGCCTCCCGCTGCGGCGATTGCCCCCATAACGTTGCGTGGGTTTCGCAATTGCACAATACCAGGCTGCCTGACTTCACCTAATACATACACTTTAATCGCATAGAACTTGGCAATATTCACTGCAGTGTATGGTTTCTTCACATACGGTTTAAGATCATCCGTCAATGTTTTCGAAAGGTCGGAAGGCGAACGGCCAGCTGCTTGAATTTCACCGATTAAAGGCATGTCAATTTTTCCATCCGGACGAACAATAATTTCTTTAATTTGCATTTCCTGCAGACCAAGTACATTAATTGACAGCACGTCTCCTTCGGCAATCAAATATTCTGCAGCAAAAGACGTTTGAGCATTAAACAACAATAGAGTTGCCATCAAAACCGTGGTCACCCAAATTTTTTTCATGCTGCCCCCCCCACTCTTCATTTGTTGCTGTATAAAAAAGAACTACAACCCATTGTTAACTCTATTTTAGGGAATAAAAAACCACCCCAGCACAAAATACAGGGGCGGTTTCACTACTTGCTCCGCATAAAACAAGTGACCACATACGTTTTATGCTTCACCGCATCTCCACTAACTTTATTTGATTAAAACATCAAATACGATTAGAGGATGTCAGAAGCTCCTGAGACCAAAAAACCGCCCTGCAAAAATACTGGGGGCGGTTTCACTACTCGCTCCGCATAAAACAAGTGACCACATACGTTCTATGCATCAATGCGCCGCCCAAGCTTTCATTTGATTTTGCATCAAATCGGCGAGCGGGGTATCGTTGGAACAGGATTTACTTCTTATTGAATAGCTATATAGTTGATAATTCGCCATTTCAACGTTTGTCTAAAGTATTGTAAAAGCTGACATTCGTCATTTATGGACATTTATGGACATTCATTTGACGTTCTTTTGTTGTTGTTTATCCCTTCACTCTCCATTTCGAACTCCTTGTTTTCATTTTACTCTTGCTAGGTAAACTCTGTCAATACTTTTCAATGATTATTCATGGAATATTTAAATTATTATAATTATTTACATTTATTTATTTGTTTTTACTAATTAATATACTTTTTTGTAAATTAATGTTCTTGTTGCGCAAATTCCCATATTGCTATAATTATATATCTATGGTTGTTATTCCCTACAGTTGTTGCTGTTTCACCATATCATAATAGTATCCGCCTGCCGCCAGCAGTTCTTCATGCGTTCCCTGTTCAACAATCTGGCCTCGGTCCATGACGATAATCAAATCACTCCGCCGTACAGTAGACAAGCGATGGGCGATCAAAAGCATTGTCCGTCCTTGGGCGATACGGTCAAGATTATCCATAATAATCCGTTCCGACTCATAATCCAGAGCGCTGGTCGCTTCGTCAAAAATCAGTATTTTGGGGTTATTTAACAATGCACGGGCAATCGCGATCCGTTGTTTCTGCCCGCCCGACAACAAAGATCCACGTTCCCCTACTTTTGTATTATAGCCGTCCGGCAATTCGGCAATAAATTCGTCCGCGCCGGCCATAGTGGCAACCTGTTTGATTTCCTCCATCGTTGCCGTATCCCTGGCAACAGATATGTTTTCCTTTACGGTTCCATTGAAGAGAAAATCCTCCTGTAAAACAACCCCGATTTGACGCCGCAGCCAAGCCGGCTCAACTTGGCCGAGGTCGACACCGTCGATGAGAACTCCGCCGCTTTCCGGCACATACAATCGTTGAATGAGTTTCGTTAAGGTGCTTTTACCGGACCCGGAACGCCCAACGATCCCCACCCGGCTTCCCGGTTTAATATGCAGGCTGACTTGCCGCAAAATTTCATTACCGTCCGTGCGGTATCGGAAAGTTACCCTCTCCAGTTTAATATCCCCCTGTATCTCTGGCAATGTAGTACGGTTGGGATTAAACGGCGGCTCCACCGTTTCCTTGAGAATATCACCTAAACGGTCAACTGATACCCGTGTTTGCTGGAAGTACTGCCACGTATTAACAACCCGCAGAATCGGAGCAATCACCTGTCCGGCCAACATTTGAAAAGCGATCAATTCACCAACGGTCAATTTTTGATCAATAACCGCCCGGGCGCCCAGCCAGAGGATGCTTAAGTTAAAAGCCTGTTGGGCAAATCCGCCGATATTCTCTGCAACATTCGCTAAATTCGTGGTGGAAAAAGCCGCCTTCACATAGCGGACCAGCCCTTCTTCGTAACGGCGGGCAAAGTCGGCTTCAACGGCCATTGCCTTTACAGTCTGGATGCCGGTAACCGTTTCAATCAAATAAGACTGGTTCGCTGCCGCAGCCTGGAAACGCCGGTTGATCAAACGTTGAAACCAGGGGCTCAACAATACATTCAAAATGATAAAAAAAGGGATCACAACTAACAGGGTTAAACTTAACGTCGGACTATAAGTAACCATAACACCGATGTAAACAATCGCAAACAAAATATCCAGGACAACAGTCAATGCCGTTCCAGTCATAAAATTACGGATCGTTTCTACTTCGCGAAGCCGGGAAACAATATCCCCTACCTGCCATTTTTCAAAATAGCGGAGTGGCAAAGCAGTAATGTGGCGAAAAAGAAGACTGCTGAGAGAAGCATCAATTTTATTTGTCGTGTTCGTGAACAGATAGGCTCGCAATGCCGTGATCCAGGCCTGAAAAATTGCAATCGCTACCATTCCGGCTACCAGAATATCCAGTGTGCTCAAACTTCTATGCACCAAGACCCGGTCGATAATCACTTGCATAAATAGCGGCGCAATCAAGCCAAATAATTGTAAAAGGAACGACATGAAAAGCACTTTTAGGAATATTTTGTAATATTTACTTACAATGGGCAAAAACAGACTCATACCAAATTCCTGCACTGCCGTCTTAATCGAAGGACGGCGGACAAGCAAAATCATTTCTCCGTTCCAAGCTTTTTGGAACTGGGCAATCGGAATGTAAAACGGCTGCGGCCGGTATGGATCATCCACAATCAGGTTGGCACCATAGCTACGGATGATCACCACATAGTTGCCGTTCGTAAGCTGGGCAATCGCCGGGAATGGCAACTGAGTCAGCGACTCCCGTTCAGGGCGCAGCAAAGAGGCTTTAAGTTCAAAATCTTTGGCGGCCCGGAGAATGGCAACTTGATCCATCCCCTCTTCACCAACCGCATACGCACGCTGCATTTGTTCCGGATCTGCAGGCATGCCTAATAATTTTGCGACTTTAACCAGGCTAAGAAGGCCGGTATCCATTTTCTTCATGTGTTATCTCTCCCTCAATGCCTCACTCTGATACTGCCGGAACGGATCCAAGAAATACTCGATTACCCGTTTTTGCCGAATTTTTATTTCCGCCATAGCGCTCATTCCCGGAAGCAGCGGCGTGATCTTGTCACCGACAACTACATGGTCTTTTGCTAACTTCAACCGCACACGGTAGGAATTGTTTTTTTCTTTTTCCCGTTCCGAATCCGGATTAATATCGCTCACTTGCGCATCGATTACCCCATATTTTTGAAAATTAAACGTATCTATTTTGACTTCCGCTGACTGGCCCACCTGGATAAAGCCAATATCTTTGTTTGCAGCCCAGGCTTCCAGTTCCAGTTCTACATCATCAGGAACCAAAACCATCAAAACCTGCGCCGGCGTAACCACTGCTCCGGCCGAATAGACAGAAAACTGGCTGACAGTTCCGTCGGCAGGTGCAATAATGCGAGTAAGGCGGTCTTTCTCAGCCGCTTTTTTTACTTCCTCCTCATATGCTGCCAACTGCTTTTGATTTTCCGCTAATTTCGTATCAATTTCACGATCATGCTCCGCAACGATATTCGCTAAATTTTGCCTGCTTTGCGCAAGGACTGCCCTGCTGCGGATAATTTCTTTCTCCTGGGCCGCTAAACTCTGTTCCAGTTCCATTCGCCGCGATCTTTGATCCAGCAATTGGAATAGCGCAACCGCATCTTGGGCTAATAACCGTTCAAGCCGACTTTCCTTATCAGCAGCAACCGACAATTGATCCGCAATCTTATTGCGGTTGATAACCGCCATATCGGCTGAAGCCTCATTTTGCCGCACCGTTTCTTCCGCAGCGCCTATTTTCGCGCGAAATTCATTATTGCGGCTATTGTATAATTGCACTTGAACATTGAGATTCTGTTGGTCACTGGCCGAAACAGAATCCGGCGAAAAAGAACGGCCCTCCTTTTCCGCTGTCAACCGTTCGATTTCACGTTCGTAATACTTGGATTCTTTTTGATTCCTCTCCAGGTCAGCAGCAGAAATAACCCGGTCTAACTCCAGAAGCAAATCCCCTTTTTTTACCCGCTGCCCTTCCCGGATATAAATCTGCTTCACAATGCCCTTATCTTCCGCCTGTAACGGCTTCACTTGCCCCACTGGAACCAATTTACCGGGGGCGACGGCAACTTCGTCCACCCGACCGAAAACAGCCCACAACACCATAATGGACACTAGGGCAACGATCGTCCATAGCAGGATCCTACCTAAAGGTGAAGGGGGCGTTTCCGTTACTTCCAGGACTGCAGGCAGAAATTCGGTTTCCCTGCGAGTCAATTTACGACGGCTTTGCCGTTTAAACAGTTTCCCAAAGTTCAAATCCATTTTTATCATCACCCCTCTTGCTGCGCGACTAATTTTTGATACACCCCTTGCTGCGCAATCAATTCGTCGTGCGAACCCTGTTCTACAATCCGCCCATGGTCCAATACCAAAATAGTATCACAATCCTTCACCGTAGAAAGCCGATGTGCAATCACCAAAGCGGTACGTCCCGCACAAATCCGGCTCATATTATCCGTAATAATTTTTTCCGACTCATAATCCAAAGCGCTGGTTGCTTCATCAAAAATAATAATCTGTGGTTCTGTCAGCAAAGCCCGGGCAATAGCGATCCGCTGCCTCTGCCCGCCGGACAATGCCGTTCCCCGTTCACCTACCAACGTATCATATCCCTGCGGTAATTCCAGTATGAATTCATGAGCTCCGGCAGTCTGTGCGGCTTTAATCACTTCCTCCATGTCCGCACTCGGGTTAGCCATCGCAATATTATCCCGGATCGTGCCGCCGAATAAATAACTCTCCTGCATCACCGTGCCGATCTGTCGTCTCAGCCATGCCGGTTCAACGATCCGCAGATCATTATCGTCAATCAGTATCCTTCCTTGCCAAGGCGCATAGAAATTTTGCACCAATTTTGTCAAAGTACTCTTTCCCGAACCGGAACGGCCAACAATTCCCACTCGTTTGCCGGCGGGTATGTCTACAGTAATATGGTCCAAAATTAACGGTCCGTGCACATCATACCGAAATGTAACATCTTCAAAGCGGATGCGCCCATTGAGAGGCGAACGTTCTGCCGGCGCGGCAAAAACCTGTTCTGGACGGGTATTCAGCACATCGCCCAATCTTTCCATCGATAAACCTGCTTGTTGAAAGGATGGCCATTTACCAATCAATTCCATCAAAGGATTGCTTGCTTGGCTAGCCAGCATCTGGAATGCAATCAGTTGTCCCAGGGTCAGCCTGCCATCCATCACCATGTGGCCGCCAAACCAGAGAATACTGAGGCTCGATAACCGTTGTACCAGTCCGCTGGTATTGCTGACACTGATACCAAGGGAAGCGCT
>CAYUNV010000086.1:0-11079 GCA_964446265.1 uncultured Negativicutes bacterium
GTCTGTATGGATCAAAGATGACAGTTGTGCAAACCAAGAAATAGCAACGATGCAAAATTTAGTGAGTGCTTCCACCCGGCTAAAAATGACGTATAGCGTACAAAATGCGTTTTATAGTCAACATGGCGTTGCTGCTCATTTGCCGCAGTTAAGCGAAACTGTGCAGCAAGTGATTGACGATTTGACCAAACGTGACAATGTGTTAATTTATTTGAACGATGTCCGGTTTAAAAGTGATTATTTATTTATGCATAGTACGAATGTTGGGATCTTTGCCATTGTGATCGGTATCAAACTTGGTTTGGAAAAGGAGGATCTCTTTTGTCTTGGAATGGGGGCTCTTCTGCATGATTACGGCAAGACCCGGATCAACAAGGCTATCTTAGAGAAAAAAGGATCTTTGACATGGGATGAATTTAATAAAGTGAAGGAACATTCATTAACCGGTTATACTATTTTGAAGTCAGAAACACAGTTTGATCATCGAATGATGCTAATTGCTCTTCAACATCATGAACGGCACGACGGCCGCGGTTATCCATGGGGGATCGGCGGAGAGGATATCCATTTATTTTCGCGAATTGTGGCCGTTGCGGATGTGTATGATGCATTAACGACTGATCGGGTATACCGTCCGCGCATCCCGACGCTTGAAGCGGTTCGGATGATTTGCCAGGGTGCCGGCACCCAGTTTGACGGGGATATAGTGCAAGCTTTTTGTAAGGCGACAGTTCCGTATGAAATTGGCAGTTCAGTAAAACTCAATAATGGCCTCTATGGTTCTATTCTTCGTCTTAACAGTGCAGATACGGCCCGGCCAATTTTATGGACGGCGCAAGGCACAGTCAATTTGTTGCATTCTCCCGAACTGCATATTGTTGCATCTCTATAATAAGTGAAATGTTGCTTTTACTGAAACATGGATGCCCTGAAGGGTATTTATATGTTTGTTATGCGTTAAAGCTTAAATTTCTTAATTGGGAACTAACGGTGTAATAAAAAGAATGGAAATCCTATTTATAGCCGGCTGAAGCCGCATACGTACGACTAGCGTGTCATGAAGACATTTTCTCGGAAGAGAGGTATGTCTTCATTTTTTTGGGGTTTTTAACCATATGTGGTTTGTTTTTCTTTATTACTTTAAAACACAGGAAATTTAAATGAGGTGAGTAAAAATGGATGATACTGTAGCTACAGAGATTTTACAATTATTTCGTGATAATAAACTAACTTTGGATGAGGCATTGAAACAGCTTAAACCTGTGCCGTATGAAGAATTAGGTTTTGCGAAAATTGATCACCATCGGGTGATCCGGCAAGGGTTTCCGGAAGTGATTTTTTGTCAGGGCAAAACGGTGCAACAAGTCGTTGAAATTGTCACTTGTCTGTCGAGGTTTCCTCATAATATTTTGGCTACCCGGGCGAATAAAGAGATGTACGAGGCTGTTCGTGAAATATTGCCGGAAGCGGAATATTCTGAGGATGCGAAACTGATACTAGTGCGTAGAGAAGCGTTGACGATTGATCAGGACCGGTTCATTCTCGTAATGACTGCTGGGACAAGTGATATACCGGTTGCCGAAGAAGCCGCTCTTACAGCAGAGATCATGGGCAATCATGTAAAACGAGTGTATGATGTTGGGGTAGCGGGAATTCATCGCTTGTTGGCCCAGCATGAATTGTTACAAACAGCAAATGTGCTCATTGTAACTGCCGGCATGGAGGGGGCTTTGGCGAGTGTGGTCGGAGGCATGGTTGCGAAACCGGTTATTGCTGTGCCGACCAGTATTGGCTACGGCGCTAATTTTGGCGGACTGTCAGCTCTATTGTCTATGTTGAATAGTTGTGCGGCAGGAGTCGCTGTTGTGAATATTGACAATGGCTTTGGTGCGGGTCGACTAGCTAGTATTATTAATCATATGAGGTGAGTTTATGAAAACTTTGTATTTGGATTGTTTTTCCGGTATTAGCGGTAATATGCTATTAGGAGCTTTTATTGACGCAGGTCTTCCAGAAGGCCGTTTACGGGAAGAATTGGCGAAATTATCCGTATCGGGGTATGAAATTACGGTTCAACCAGTTGAAAAGTGCGGTATCCATGCCACGTATGTGGATGTGAAATTAACCAGCCGTCAACGCCATCGTCATCTGCCGGACATTTTTCGTATTTTGGATGAATCGGCATTGGATGCGGAGGTTCGTGATAAAAGCAAGGCGGTATTCCGGCGTTTGGCGGAAGCTGAGGCGAAAGTTCATGGGACCAGCGTTGAAAAGATCCATTTCCATGAAGTAGGTGCTGTTGATGCAATTGTGGATGTGGTTGGAACGGTCTTTGCTTTGCATTATTTCGAAATTAAGAAAATTGTTGTTTCCCGTTTACAAACCGGTACCGGATTTACGAAATGCAGCCATGGCTGGATGCCTGTACCGGCGCCTGCTACGGCCGAATTATTACGCGGGATCCCTTATTACCAAGGAGAGATTAGCAAAGAACTAGTCACGCCAACCGGCGCGGCAATTATTGCTACACTGGCTGATTCTTTTGGCGAAATCCCCGCCGGGTTTACCGGTAAAGCTACCGGGTATGGAGCCGGCACTTGGGATTTGGAAATCCCTAATGTATTGCGGATGCAAATTGGGGAAATTTCACTGGAAAGCGGAGCGCAAGAAGACGAAGCGATCTGGGTTTTAGAAGCAAATATTGATGACCAGAATCCCCAGATATACGAATATGTCATGGACAAACTGTTCGATACGGGGGCATTGGATGTTTGGCTAACGCCGATCATCATGAAAAAAAGCCGTCCGGCCGTCACCTTGTCGGTGTTGGTAAAAGCCATGCATTTAGCGCGAATTACTGAAATAGTATTTTCTGAAACCAGTACAATCGGAGTGCGAAGTTATCCGGTTAGCAGAACGGTAGCGGACCGGGAAATTGTGTTTGTTGATACGCAGTGGGGACGAATTCGCATGAAAGTCAGCCGTATTGCCGGAAGGGTGTGCAGTGTATCGCCGGAATACGAAGATTGCCGCAAGATTGCTGATGAACATCATGTTCCTTTGAAATTAGTCCAGCAGGAAGTTTTAAAAGCTTCTGATCAGTATTGGCCGATACAGAAATAATTGATACTTAGAAAAGCCGGCGCGTGCTATCGCTAAAAACTTGGTGAGAGCTGCCGGCTAAAGTGTTTCCCGATGATATTAACGTGTGATAAGCAGGAGAATAGCAGTGGGATGTAAAATATACCTTTATATCCAATAAGGTCTTCATTTCTTCCACGCGTAAAAACATCGTCTGTTTTTACTGTGACATTAATGAAATGCCAGCTGTGGGGTTTGATTGCTTCGTTACGATGTAAGATTAAAGGGTGATGCAAGGTTGCGCCATTATAAACAATACTCGATTAAGGATGTTGTGCCGGGTATGGAAACCGGGCAGCCGCTTGTAGACGAGCATGGTAAAATCATTTTGCATGAAGGAACGGTTCTGAACGCGAACTTGATTGAGCGATTAACTCAATGGGGCGTAACGGAGCTGGTGATTCATGCCGGCGATGATCCCATGAAACTGGTGGATACTGCTCTTCTCACAAAAGAACAGCAACAATTCATAGAAAATTATCAAGAAACCGTAAAGATACTTTCGCAGGCTTTTCAATCGGTCCGATACCTGAATACGGTGCCGCTGGAACAAATGCGGGAATTAGCGAATGATACGGTCAGTCAGCTTGTTCATTCGGTTGGAGTGATGAACCATTTGCAAATGGTTCATCGCCAAGATGAGTATACTTTTCATCATTCGGTGAATGTTGCTGTATTGTGCGGTGTTTTAGGCCGTTGGGTCGGGTATGAGGGAACAGAACTGCAAGATCTGATATTGGCAGGATTACTGCATGATGTGGGGAAAGCAAAAATTTCTTTGGAGGTTTTAAATAAACCGGAAAAATTGCTGGAGGAAGAAATGCAGTTGATGCAAACGCATGCTGCATTGGGGTATAAATTATTGCGTAATATCCCGGATTTGCCTAATGATGTAATGATGGGCGTTCTCGAACACCACGAACGTATGGATGGCAGCGGTTACCCGCTTAAATTGGATGGCGGAAAAATCCATCCGTATGCTAAGATCATTGCAGTAGCAGATGTTTATGATGCCATGACGACTGACCGGGTATACAGGTCAAAGGTTACACCGTTTTTTGTCTTAGAGATGATGGCGCAAAAAATGTTTGATGAATACGATCCTTCCATATGTGAGGTTTTTTTGCGCCATGTGCGAAGTTGTTTTATTGGCAACGCCGTGCAATTGAGCGATGGGAGACAGGCGGAAGTTATATCCGCTGGGCAGCCGATTTTTACGCGGCCGGTAGTTCGTACGAATGATAATGAATTTATTGACTTGGAAAAGAATAAAGAGGTTGTGATTGTCCAAGTTTTAAAAGCTTGATGGGCGTGCCGTTTTGATCAGCAATATTATTACTAAAAATAGAGGTGAACCGTTTTGAAAGATGTGCAAAGTGCCGTTGATGAACGCGGCATTGCTATTCAACGGGTGGGTGTCAGCGATGTTCATCTGCCTTTTCTTATTCGAACCAAGGTTGGTTCTTTCCAGTCCGTATTAGCAAAAATAAAATTAACGGTGGATCTTCCTAAAGAATTTAAAGGGACACATATGAGCCGTTTTATTGAAGTTCTCAGTGAATGGAGCCGTAAACCGATTTCTTATCGCGAGATGGAAACAATTTTGACGGATGTTCTCCAACGTTTGAACGCCAGACGAGCACATATCGATATTCATTATAAATATTTTATTGAGAAAAAGGCGCCGGTTAGCGGATTGACGAGTATGATTGATTGTGATTGCTGTTTTTCCGGCGATCTGGTGAAGGGGGAGCATCTGGATTTTGTCCTGGGATTAAAAGTCCCATTTACGTCCCTCTGTCCGTGCAGCAAGGAAATTTCTGAGTACGGGGCGCATAACCAACGCGGGCTTATGGAAGTATGGATACGGCATCAACATGGAAAATTCATCTGGATTGAAGATCTGGCGGCGCTGATGGAGTCGCAAGGAAGTTGTCCGGTATACTCGTTGTTGAAACGGGAAGACGAGAAGTTTGTAACCGAACAGGCTTATAATAATCCGAAATTCGTTGAAGATGTATTACGGGATTTAGTGTTGGCAATTCGCGCTTTACCTGGAGTATCCTGGTTTTCCGCCCAATGTGAAAACTTTGAATCGATTCATAACCATAATGCATTTGCCTCCCATGTGGAACAAATCGATTGAGGAAAATCGTTTTCAAATGATTTTTTGATGACAAGTTTGGCTTAAGCCAAACTTGTTTTATGTTGTTGTTTTGTTGTTTGCACTATTTAAGCCGGAATGATAGAATAAAATTATTTGAAAACGTTGCATATGATGTTTCAATCAAGAAAGCTGGGAAATCGAGATCTTTTAGGAGTTGTGTGATGAACCAATTCACAAAACGACTTATTCTGCTGATTGCTCTTATTGCCGGCATCTCAACCGGAGTAATCTATATGACAATTGATGCGGAAACTTTGTTGCATCTGAATGTTTTTAAACCCTGGTCCTTATTAGGGGCAATTTTATGTATTGCTGTGGGAATGTATTTTGATGGATCGCGTTTGATGCATTTGGTTTGGATTTCCGGGGAACGTATCACGTTATCGCAAGCCGTGCAAGTAATATTCAGCAATTATTTTTTGGCATTATTGACGCCCGGAGCCGCCGGCGGCGCTTTTGCGCAGGTGATGTTTTTACGGCGGGCCGGAGTAACTACCGGAAAAGCTACTGTACTTGTTTTGGTTCGAACAATTTTATCTATTTTATTTTTGTTTGTTTGTTTGCCGGTGGTATTTTATTTTGATAGCGGGCTTGTACCCTGGTTTTCGCCCCGTGGCTTGATTTTTGGCTCTCTTATCATGATTGGTGGAATTTTTGCTGGTATTTGGTTGTTTCGCACACCTTGGCCCAAACGAATATTGGTGTTGCTGACAAAAAAAATGCAGCATCGACGCCGCCGCAAAATTTTTCTTTTGTATGCGGAAATGCGAGGGGCGGTATCGTTGCTTTCGTCCTCGCCGGGCAGCATGTTGCGGGTTTTTGGAGAATCAGCACTTAGCTTGTTGGCTTTATACAGCATCGTTCCGGTGTTGCTTCTTGGTATGGGGATTGGCGTGGATTGGGGACAATTATTAGGCCGAATGGTCTTTTTAAACCTATTCTTATATTTTGCGCCGACACCGGGTGGGGCCGGCATTGCCGAAGGCGGTTTTATTTTATTGTTTAATGAATTTTTGCCGGCTGGAACTGTCGGTATTGTTGCAGTAGCTTGGCGAATTTTGGCGGAATATTTACCGTTCAGCATTGGTTTTTATTATACGGTGAAAGTATTTGGCCGTGATTTTTTGGCAAAGTTAGATAAAAGGGGGTCAATTCATTGAAAATTGCAGTTACCGGCGGTGCTGGTTTTATAGGGTCGCATGTTGTAGAAAAATTATTGGCGCAAGGGATCCAGGTTACTATAATCGACGATTTATCCAGCGGTCTTTTAGAAAATATTCCAGCGCATGCGGATTTTGTACAGATGGATATCCGCAGCAAAGAATTGCAGCAGCTTTTTGCCAAGGAAAGATTTGATGGTGTAGCACATTTGGCGGCGCAGACGATGGTGCCAAAATCATTGTTGGATCCCGGATTTGATTGCGATGTTAATATCCAAGGGACGATCAATGTTTTAGAAGCCTGTCGAAAAGCCGGCACCAAGCGGATCGTGTTCTCTTCCAGTGCGGCGGTGTACGGCGATACGGACGTTCTGCCTATTATTGAAACGACTTCCCAGCAACCAACTTCATTTTATGGACTTTCCAAGTTAACGGCAGAAAAATATTTACATCTGTATCATTGTTTGTTTGGGATAGACTATGTTGTTTTGCGTTATGCAAATGTGTATGGCGAGCGCCAGGGAGATGGCGGCGAGGGCGGGGTTGTCAGTATCTTCTCCCGTTTGATTCGCCAGGATCAGCCGTTGACAATTTTTGGCGACGGAGGACAAACACGTGATTTCATTTATGTTGGCGATGTTGCTTCTGCCAATTGTAAAGCGTTGCTGACGGAAAATGCAAATACGATATATAATATCAGCACGGGCCTGGGAACCAGCGTTAATGACCTGGTTGCCTTTATGGAAGCGGCTGCGCATAAACAGATTAAACGCATTTACGGCGCAACTCGCGAAGGCGATATTTATCATTCCCGGTTAGACTGTTCCAAAGCAAATGTTCAGTTGGATTGGAAAGCGGTCGTGGAATTACAGGAAGGAATTCATCGAACCTATCAGTCATTAGGAGGCAAGGCATGATTTTTTCTCGAAAAAAGGAATTTTGGCTGCTTATTGCAATTACGGCGTTAGTTATGTTTTTTAATCTGGGTGGAATTCCGCTGCTAGATCCTGACGAGCCTGTGTATGCAGAAACGCCGTTAGAGATGATTGCTTCCCATGATTTTTTATCACCACGGATTTATGGCGAATTTTGGTATGATAAGCCTCCCATGTATTATTGGCTTGTTGCTGCTGCGTTTCAGGTATTTGGCGTTAGTGAATTTGCCGCCCGTTTTCCTTCGGCTCTTTTAGCCGTTATTTGCGTGGCGTTTGTTTATTTTTCCGGTTCACGGTTGCTTGGCCGTAAAGCCGGCTTGACCGGCGCTTTGGTTTTGGCAACCAGTGTGGAATATTTTTACCTGGGAAAAGCCGCTGTGACGGATATTACCCTGACGTTTTGCCTTACCGTTGCGCTGTTATCATTTCTTAAAGAAAAGTATTACCTTTTTTATATTTTCTGCGGCTTGGCTGTTTTAACGAAAGGTCCGGTCGGATGTTTATTTCCAGGAGCCATTATTTTCCTATACATGTTGGTGACCAGGCAGTTTGGTGTATTGAAAAAGATGAAGCTGCCTATGGGGATCATTCTATTTTCGTTGATTGCGCTGCCGTGGTATATCGTTATGTACAATATCCATGGCAATGTGTTTTTGGATACGTTCATCGGTTTTCACAATATTACCCGTTTCACTTCGCCAGAACATCCGGAAGTCGTTTTATGGTATTATTTTATTCCGGTTCTTTTACTCGGATTTTTCCCCTGGACGGCGGTACTGGTTCAATCTGTATGGCGTTCTTTGACGGCAGCCCGTCAAGACGAGAGGAATACCTTGCTGTTTTTAAATATTTGGGCTGGTTTTATCTTCGTGTTTTTCAGCATTTCGCAAACTAAGCTTGTTTCCTACATCTTGCCGATGTATCCTCCCTTGGCAATGGTTGCCGGCTGGTACATCAGCCGAATTTACGAGGAAAATAGAACTAGGCGCCCATTGGCTTGGCCGGTTTTGCTAACCATATTTGCTTTTTTATGGGCAGGCGGGTTATATTTTGGGGCGCAAAAACTGCCGGAACTGGCAATCGGCGTTTGGATTGAGATCGGTGTATTAACAGGTATGGTATGTTTTGTCTGGTATTTTTATTTGAAAAAATCGTTTCAGAGGGCTTTTTCAGTTCAAATTGCCGGAATGATTCTTTTTGTAATGGTCTTGGTTGGCTTGCTGTTTCCGGCCGTTGCGCCGAAATTTACTGCCCGTGACATTGCGCGTGATTTTATTACAACGTACGATCGGCAATCGCCGGTTTATGTTGTGAAATTTTTACGGCCGGGATTTGCTTTTTATTCCGGTTTTTATGGAAAGGCGACTACATCTGAACAAGAATTGAACGCCCGGATTGATGAACCGGGAAAAGCATATTTTGTTGTTCGACGAATAGAATATAACTATTTGCTGAAAACGAGGCCTGAATTGTTTGCACAAAGATCCGGACCGGTTTCTATCGTGTCAGAACAACCTGAGACGTTATTGCTTCTCAAACAATAGGAGAGAGTACGATGAAAAATAAATTGATTTTTGTTGCGGTGTTTGTCGGCGCATTTGTTTATTCGTTGCTGTTTAATGCGGGAATCCCTATTACAGACCCTGTGGAATCCAATTACGCCTTAACAGCCAAAGAAATGCTGCTTAGCGGTGATTGGTTGTCGCCGCGTATTTACGGCCACTACTGGTTTGATAAACCCATTATGATTTATTGGTTAATTGCGCTGGCCTATAAGGTATTCGGCATCAATGAATTTGCCTCTCGTTTGCCGGCAGCCGTATTTTCGGCTGCCAGTGTGACCTGGATATTTTGGTTTGCCGGCAAACTATTTGGCTCGCGTAGGACTGCGTTCTACAGCGCATTGATATTGGCTACTTCGCTGGAGTTTTGGATTTTGTCCCGCATGATTATTACGGACGCGGTTTTGTTTTTTTTCACCAGTGTATCCATTTCAGCCTTTTATCTTCAGCTTCTGCAGCGTCATTCGTTGTGGTATATTGTTGCATACGGTGCAGCGGGTCTGGCTGTTTTGACGAAAGGCCCTGTCGGTATTGTAATGCCGGCTCTCATTATCCTGCTATATTTGGTGGTCGGCCGTCAGTGGAAATTGTTTTCACGGTTACAACTACTGCGGGGTGGGCTCATTTTCGTATTGGCAGCTTTTCCTTGGTATCTGGCCATGTATTTTGTTCATGGCCATGATTTTGTGAACACTTTTTTAGGTTTGCACAATGTGTTGCGGGCGACCGTTTCTGAACATCCGCAAGATAATGTTTTTTATTACTACCTGGTGTTATTTCCAGTGAGCGTATTGCCTTGGACAGGTGTTTTTCTTCTTTCTCTAGTGCAAGGGCGTAAGCGTTATGGGGCTTCTTATAGTTTTTTGGTTATTTGGATCGTCGGCTTTATCGGCTTTTATTCCTTAATGGCAACAAAATATTTAACGTATGTGTTTCCGGCTTTATTTCCGGCGGCGTTGTTGGCAGGACGGAGTTTGCAGGCTATGACCCAGCAGGGGGGAAGAAAGCAATGGCTTTGGCTTTCTGTGCCGGCGGTTGTATTATTTCTTCTGTTCGCCTTCGGGATGCGTTTTTTGCCGGGTCAAGCCGGAGGCCTTTTATTGTATGGCTGTATTGCCATTGCGGTTGGTCTGATAGGGTGGCTGCAATTTCTTGGTAATGTCCGTCTTTTGCCCGAAGGTACAGTATTAGCGGTGGTAGCGATAAGTTTAATACTGATCCACAATGTTCTCGTACCGTATGCCCATTCCCGTTCGGCAAAAGACATTGTTAACTATATACCGCAAAATGGTGCGATTGTGGCAATGTATGGCGATTATGCGACTTCGGCAGTCTATTATAGCGGATACCGTATACCGCAATTGATTTCTGAAAACGATAAGAAAGAAGTTCGTGGCGTTTGGTCGGGTAAATTTACAATGCCAACGGAGCCAATTCATGATTTTGTAGCACGGACGAATAATCAACAAGAAGTCTACATCTTGGTCAAGCCGACCGAAAAACAGTTTTTGAGCGAACCGGTCGCAGGTCGGTTTGAGATTGTTGCACGCGATGCAAAATCGATATTGTTTAAACAAAAGCCCAATCCCTGACGTTTTTTACGCAATGCTTTCGATGCTATCTCTATTTGCGCATGAGTGCGTTTGGAGGTAGCATTTTGTTTTAGATAATATTATATTCAGTAAATCGCAATCGTTCTTTGATGCTAATTTTATGTATAATTTCTCGAAATAACTATAAAATTTTGAACAAAAATTCGGTTATTGCATGATAAGTGTTAAAAAGAAATAATTTTCTGTCTATTTTCGCAGGAAAAAACTAGGGACTGCCGAAATTTTAATATAAGTGTAAAGAAGTAATTTCCCGTAAAGGAGATGCTTTGATTATGACTGGAGCGAATTACAATCCCTTACTGGTAGCACAAAACCAAATTGCCCATGTCGCGGAAAAATTGCAACTAGACCCGCGAATCCATGAAATGTTGAAAGAACCGGAACGATGTTTAGAAGTAAGCATTCCGGTAAAAATGGATGATGGCAGGATACAGGTCTTTAAAGGGTGGCGATGCCAGCATAACACGGCGATTGGCCCGGCTAAAGGCGGTCTGCGGTATC
>CAYUNV010000086.1:11089-12116 GCA_964446265.1 uncultured Negativicutes bacterium
TCCGGATGTAACCCAGGAAGAGGTTAAGGCATTAGCGATGTGGATGACGTTTAAATGCAATGTCGTTGGTCTTCCATATGGCGGTGGTAAAGGCGGGATTCGTGTTGATCCGCGAAAATTATCCGTGGGTGAGTTAGAGCGGATGACCCGGGCCTATATTAACCTTATTGCGCCAGTGATTGGACCGGCAAAAGATATTCCGGCGCCGGATGTTTATACGACACCACAGATTATGGGCTGGATTATGGATGAATTCAGTAAGCTGAGCGGCTGTAATGTGCCCGGCATTGTGACCGGTAAACCAGTCATTGTTGGCGGATCGTTAGGACGGGATAAAGCCACCGCCCGCGGTTGTACCATTGTGATCCGTGAAGCTGCTAAAAAAACAGGAATTAATTTACAAGGCGCCTCCGTTGCTATACAGGGCTACGGTAATGCCGGCAGATACTTGGCTGCGTTATTACAGGAAATGGGCTGCAAGATTGCAGCCGTTAGTGACAGCAAAGGGGGAATTTATAATTCGGATGGCCTGAACCCGCAAACTGTAATGGAGCATAAAGCCAACACCGGTTCTGTTGTTGGTTTTCCGGGCGCTGAAACCATTACCAACCATGAGTTGTTGGATTGTAATGTTGATATTTTAGTGCCTGCTGCATTTGAAAATCAAATTGATGCGGAAATTGCGGCGCAAGTGAAAGCGAAAATTGTAGCTGAAGCGGCGAATGGACCGACCACTCCGGAAGGGGATGCGGTTTTGTATGAAAAAGGCATACTGGTTATCCCTGATATTTTAGCAAGCGCAGGTGGTGTAACCGTATCCTATTTTGAATGGGTGCAAAATTTGGCTAATTTTTATTGGCCTTTGGAGGAAGTAAATGACCGGTTGGAACATATTATGGTGAACGCTTTTGCAGCAGTTTTTGCGATGCATCAAGACAAAACGGTCAGTATGCGGGATGCAGCGTATATGGTGGCAATTCAGCGGATTGCGGAAGCAATAAAGATGCGTGGCTGGATCTGATCGGCA
>CAYUNV010000087.1:0-12102 GCA_964446265.1 uncultured Negativicutes bacterium
GATGACCGGGGTAGAAGCGATTTCTGATGGAGTTCCCATGTTCCGGGAGCCGTCCGTTCGCAATGCTGCCACGACAACCTATTGGATGTCTTGCATTCTTGGGGTTATGTTTTTGGGGATTTCCGGTCTGGTCATGCATTATCACATCCTTCCAATATCGGATGTAACTGCTTTGTCGCAAATTGCGGAACTTACTTTCGGCAGAAATATCATGTACTATTATCTCCAGATTTCAACCATGCTGGTTTTGTATTTGGCAGCAAATACGTCCTATAACGGCTTGCCGCCTCTGTTCTTTTTCCTGGCGCGTGACGGATATATGCCGCGTTATTTGGGCCAACGGGGCGAGCGGCTTAGTTTTTCCAACGGAATTATTTTACTTACAGTTTTGGCTGCGGCCTTAATCATTGTTTATCAGGGAAACACAGAGCATTTGATTTCCCTATACGCGATCGGTGTTTTCTTATCCTTTACCATAGCTCAGACGGGAATGGTTGTTCACTGGCGGCGTGAAAAGGGAAGCGGTTGGACGTTGCGGGCCGTAATCAATGCGCTCGGCGCCATTGTTACAGGTATTGTCGTATTGATCGTTGCCGTAACGAAATTTATCTATGGGGCTTGGATCGTTATCGTGTTCATCCCGATTATGATCCGGGTATTCAAAGCGATACGCAACCATTACAATGATATGGCGGAACAGTTGCATTTACCGCTGGAATATCTGAATCCGGATGAAGAACACTCCTTCAAAATAGGCCGGAATATTGTCATTGTGCCGATTTCCAGCCCGACGGTTGTTGTTATGGAAACCTTGAAATACGCCAAGCACATCAGCGACGACGTGACGGCCGTCCATATTTCTACCGACGAGGAGAGCAGAAAAAAGGTCGAGGAAAAATGGCAGTGCTGGAATCCTGGCGTGCCGTTGGTTAATGTCAATTCGCCTTATCGTTTGCTGATGCAGCCATTATTCGATTACATTACCATGCTGGAAAAGCAGCGGCAGCCGGAAGATTACATTACCGTACTGATCCCGGAATTTGAAACGAAAAAATTATGGCATCGGTTTCTGCACAACCAAACCGGTTGGATTTTGCGAACCATGCTGCTGTTGAAAAAGAATGTGGTCGTTACAACGATCCCGTTCCATTTGCGAAAATAAGCTAATATTCATATGTAATGCCCCCATTCGTTCTGGATTATTTCAACAGAGCCGGGATTTGGTTGCTGTAATAGATCGTTCGCAAGTAGCTTGCACCATCGTGATAAAAGCGTGGTGCAAGCTATTTTTATTGTATTTGTTTTTATTTTGCCTTATAATATACTATACAGGGGTATAGTATATATGAAATGAGGTGAACTTTGCTTTGCTGAATGAACAAGAGAAGAGCAATATTACCCGGCGATTGCGAAAAGTAGGCGGGCAAATCAACGGTATAGAGAAAATGGTCAACGACAGCCGGTATTGCGTCGATATATTGCAGCAGGTGATTGCCGCGCGGTCGGCGCTGAGCCAAGTTGCGCTGATCATCCTGGAAAGCCATACGAAAAGTTGTGTTGTCAATGCAATCCGTGATGACCGGGCGGAGGAATCCATTGAAGAATTGATGAAGGTTTTATCCAAGTTTGCGAAATAGAGAATATGTTTTTTGGTACACCAGAAAGTATAACATTATCCTCTACTCACAGACTGTAAGATCCCTTTTCTAGGGACCAACAGTCTGTAGCTCGAAATAAGTGCGACTAAGCTTTAGATGGATAATTCCAGCTAAAGCAAGTCTTCTATACCTGGTGTACATAAGTGCAACCAGCTGCTTCCGCCGTCGCTATACAAGTGAGCCTTGGTTTCAAAAGGTGTGTACCCTTTTGAAACCTTAGAGCGAACTTATTTCGAGCTTTACAGCCTGTTGGCCCCAACACGGAAGGGTAGGGGGTTATAGGCTGTTAGCGAGATCAAGCTCGGCGCAAGCAGGGTTTTCTAAATTCTGTTGAGGCAGGTGAGGAATAATGACAGAGAAGAGTAAAGCAACAAAACTGGTTTCTACGACGTTGAAGATTAGCGGCATGACTTGCGCCGCTTGTTCGGCGCGGATTGAAAAAGCCTTGAATAAAATGCCGGGTGTGGAGAAGGCCGCCGTGAACCTAGCGGCGGAAAAGGCGGCTGTCACTTACGATCAATCTCAAATCGGATTGCAAGAGATTGCTGCGAAAGTGGAAGATTTGGGCTACCAAGTCATCAAAGACAAGGTGGAATTGAAGATTACCGGCATGACCTGCGCTGCTTGTTCGGCGCGGATTGAAAAAGCTTTGAACAAAATGCCGGGCGTATACCAGGCGGTTGTCAACCTGGCGGTAGAAAAAGCCACAATCGAATTCAACGGCAGCGATGTCAGCATCCATGATTTCAAAGCCAAGATTGAAGACCTTGGCTACGGTGCCCACAGATTGGCAGATGCCGGCGAAGCGGACAAGGAAAAAGAGATCCGGCAAGCAGAAGTTGCCCATCAACGATTCCGGCTCATCACTTCTGCCGTATTTTCCGTACCGCTGTTGTTGGGAATGATTCTGCATATGACGGGAATGATGGGATCAGTCGCCCATTTCTTAATGAACCCCTATTTGCAATGGGCTTTGGCTACGCCGGTACAGCTTATCGCCGGTTGGCAGTTTTACCGCGGCGCATTCCTGGCTTTAAAAAACGGCAGTGCCAATATGGATGTACTGGTTGTTTTAGGGACATCTGCCGCCTATCTATATAGTGTTGTGAACGTATTAATAGGAAGCCATGAACTGTACTTTGAAACTTCCGCCATACTGATTACCCTGATTATTCTGGGCAAGTTTTTGGAAGCGATTGCGAAGGGCCGCACGTCAGAAGCCATCAAAGCGTTGATGGGGTTGCGCGCCAAGACAGCCCGGGTCCTGCGTGACGGACAGGAACTGGATATTGCGGTGGAAGACGTTGTCGCCGGCGATATTGTGATTGTCCGGCCGGGCGAGAAAATTCCGGTTGACGGATTGATTACAGAGGGTACTTCGGCTGTCGATGAATCGATGTTGACCGGCGAAAGTTTGCCGGTGGACAAAAAAACCGGTGATGAAGTCATCGGTGCAACGATCAATAAATTCGGCACATTCCAATTTCGAGCCACGAAAGTCGGCAAAGACACGGCATTGGCGCAGATCGTCCGGATTGTCGAAGAAGCACAGGGGTCCAAGGCGCCGATCCAGCGGTTTGCCGATGTGGTGTCCGGTTATTTTGTGCCGACGGTTGTTTTGCTGGCGGTATTGACGTTTGTTGGCTGGTATTTTTTGTTTGATCCGGGTAATTTTACCCGGGCGTTGGTAAACTTTACGGCCGTGATGGTGATTGCCTGCCCTTGTGCGTTGGGCTTGGCTACGCCTACCTCGATTATGGTGGGGACAGGGAAGGGCGCGGAAAGCGGAATTTTGATTAAAGGCGCGGAGCATTTAGAGAACGCGCATCGCCTTACCACGATTGTCTTGGATAAAACCGGCACAATCACCAAAGGGCAGCCGGAGTTAACCGATATAATCCCGTTGGCAGATTTTTCCCATGCGGAAATCTTGCGGATGGCCGCCAGTGCGGAAAAAAATTCCGAGCATCCGCTAGCCCAGGCTATTGTAACCTATGGGAAGTGCCAGGGAGTCTTGCTTAATAATCCTGATACGTTTATCACGATACCGGGCCAAGGCGTCAGAGCTTCTTTTGACGGAAAAGAAATTCTTGTCGGCACGCGCAAATTACTAATGGAGAACCGGATTGAATTTCAATCGTTTGTGGCGGAGATTGAAGCGTTAGAGCAACAGGGGAAAACCGTCATGTTAATGGCGGTGAATTCACAACTAGCCGGACTATTGGCTGTAGCCGATACGGTGAAGGAAACCTCAGCGGAAGCTGTGGCGGAATTGAAACAACTGGGCATTGAAGTCTGGATGATTACCGGCGATAACCAACGCGCTGCCCAAGCGATTGCCAAAACCGTCGGGATCGAAAATGTGTTGGCCGAAGTTTTACCAGAACATAAAGCGGAGAAAGTCCAGTCACTCAAAAAAGAGAATAAGGTCGTAGGCATGGTAGGGGACGGGATTAATGATGCGCCTGCGTTGGCAACCGCCGATGTCGGTTTTGCGATCGGTACCGGTACGGATGTGGCCATTGAAGCGGCCGATATTACCCTCATTCGCGGCGATCTCATGGGCGTTGTGGCAGCGATCAGACTAAGCAAGGCTACCATGCGCAATATTCGGCAAAATCTATTTTGGGCACTGTTCTACAATTCACTGGGAATCCCGATTGCCGCCGCCGGATTTTTGTCGCCGGTTCTGGCCGGCGCCGCTATGGCGTTCAGTTCTGTATCGGTAGTATCCAATGCGTTGCGGCTGAAACGTTTCCAGCCGTATGCAAAAAAAATATAACGATTTACATTTTTATTGTTTACACTTTTTGCTTTTTTGGTGTAAAATAATAGTAAGAACGTAAAATTGAGGTGATAGCTTTGACAGGCGTACTCATTCTGCAATTGATCGTTTTAGCATGCATTGCGTTTTATATCCGCAATCGACTTGCCAAAGACCATAGCTAAGAATGGCTTCATTTAAGCCTATTTGCACCGCATTACTTTAAACGTACAATGAAAAAGAGACTCGTTTCAGCGAACGCCGGACGAGTTTCTTTTTTTGCAACCGATTCGATTTCCAAAAGAAGGATTTCACAGAAGTTTGTATAAATTTTAATACATACAAAATTTTCCCATAATTCCCGAGGGTTTATTTTTTGTGGAATTTTCCAATACTTGGCCGGTGCTTACAGCCGCCATGGGTAAATGAAAGACAATATAATACTTGAGCATAGGAAGGAACAGGTGATTTTTATGAATAAGCCGTTAGAAGGAATCCGTGTTATTGAATTAGGAACTCATGTTGCAGTGCCACAAGCAGCCAGAATGATGGCCGACTGGGGTGCGGAAGTAATAAAGGTTGAGCCGCCGAAAGGCGAACCATGGCGCCAGATCGGGAACGCATACGGTATTCCGTGCAGTGTCGAGCATAATCCGATGTTTCAACCGCCGAACGCCAATAAACGAAGCATTGCGATTGATCTGAAATCTCCCGAAGGTAAAGACGTGATGATGAAATTATTGGAAAATGCGGACGTTTTTATGACCAATACGCGCGGCAAGGCCCTTGAAAAATTAGGAATGAACTATGAAGCGTTAAAAGATAAATTTCCCAAACTGATCTATTTCCATTTCACCAGTTTTGGCCCCAAAGGACCGGATAAAGACCGCCCTGGTTTTGATAATGCGGCTTTTTGGTCCAGAGGAGGCATGCCGTTGGAGTGGACCTGCAAAGGAAGCATCCCGTTCAAACCGCAACCGGGTTTTGGTGATGGCACAGTAGCTTCAAATATCCTGGCCGGAATTTTGGCCGCGCTATTGAAAAAGGAAAAGACCGGACAGGGCGAAAAACTGGAAACTTCGTTATATGCAGGGGCTCTTTGGTTTAACGGCTGCGGCATTGTCGCCAGCCAACCCCGCTATGGGCACCTTTATCCGAAGGAGCGGCATGACGAAATTATTCCGGCGTCCCCGTTGTTCCAGACGAAAGACGGCGATTGGCTGCTCGTTGCCATGCCGGATTGGGATCAAAAATACACCGGACTCCTGAAAACGCTGCATCTGGAGCAATATATCGGCGATCCGAAATTCGCGACTCTCAAAGGCGCCCAACCGTATATCAAAGAACTTGTCGATATATTGGATAAAGCTTTTGGGGAATTTACGACCCGAGAAATCGTTGATGGTTTGAACGCCGCCGGTATTGTGCATGAAACACTAGCCAATCCGCGTGATATTTTCACAGACGAACAAGCTTGGGAAAATAACTATCTGAGAAAGATAACCCTGGAAGACGGCAGTGAAGTCACTCTTCCGGCCAATCCGATCCATTTTGCCAGCATCGGGACGACAGACTATAAATTAGCGCCGCAACTCGGCGCCGACAGTGTTGAGATACTTAAAGGCTTGGGGTACCGTGATGAACAAATTGCTGAGTTTATTGCGAAAAAGGCGGTTGTGGGGAAAGAATAAGGTTCTAAAGAACTCAAAGAATATGTTAATTTATTTTGGATGTTCAACTTTAGCTTTATCCGCACTCAATAATTGGACTGATTTCTCTCAGGATGGTATAGTTAATATATCAATAAAATTTATAATGAACTTAATAACTGGCTCATAATGCTTGCAGCAGATAAAGGGGTATAC
Organism: uncultured Negativicutes bacterium; assembly: GCA_964446265.1. Taxonomy (GTDB): domain Bacteria; phylum Bacillota; class Negativicutes; order CTSoil-072; family CTSoil-072; genus CTSoil-072. The sequence continues at coordinate 6,288 of CAYUNV010000087.1, forward strand.
AATCCATGAAATTTGTGTCTATCGATTTTGAAACCGCCAACCGGAAATGGGACAGCACCTGTGCCGTTGGCATGGCTATGGTGGAAAACGGAAAAATTGTTGATGAATATTATTCCCTGATTAATCCGGAAGATCATTTTAGTTCGTTTAATATTGGGATCCACGGGATTACGGCTCGGGATGTAGCGAATATGCCGAATTTTCTCGTGGTCAGCGAGCAGATTTGGTCGTGGCTGGCGGGCAACTTGGTGATTGCCCATAATGCTTCGTTTGATGTTAATGTCTTGAAGAAGGCGGCGCAAAAATATGGCTTGGTACCGCCGAAGTTTTCTTATGCCTGTACCTGTCAGATTGCCAAGCTGGCCTGGACAGATTTGGAAAACTACCGTTTGTCCACCGTTGCGCAGCATTTGTCGTTGGATCTCCAGCACCACAATGCGATGTCTGATGCCAGAGTTTGTGCCGAGATTATGATCGAAGTCTTGAAGCAATACGAGTGCCGGAATATGGCTGAATTGCACCGAAAGACAGGGTACAGGGCAAAACATGGGTAAAGAGGATTGAAATAAACGGGCATTAACAGGAATCGGCAGAAGAAGGTGATCCGATGAAACTATTAATCCAAAAAGCGGCCCTTACGTATATAGAAACCAATTCGCCGGATAAAACGATTACAGTCAGCAATGGTATGCATCCGGGTGGCAATTGAAGCGGTTCCTGCGGGCCGACGCCCCGCTACCCGTCCGTGCGACTGGGTGTTCCGGATGATAATGAAGTGTACGATCAGACAAATATTGATGGAATTACGGTCTATTTTCAGCCGGCATTAGCCGATTATTTTGCCAGTGTTTCGGTTGTGTTTGGAAAATTCCTCGTAGCCCGGGGAACCCGTAAGAACGGCATTGTTTAGTTGTTAAGGAAAGTGGGGATAGGAAATGGAAATTGTAGTTTTAGAAGCTGCTCGTTCGTATATTGCCGCGAAATCGCGCGATAAGGCCATCACTATTCGCCACGAAGCGACAAAAACCGTAGCCTGAGTGGGTCCTTGCGGGCCGCCGGCCCGTTACCCATCCGTGCGATTGGGTATACCGAATGTGACTGATGGTTATGAGCAAATCAATGTGAACGGAATTACGGTCTATTATCAGTTTGAATTGGCCGAGGTGTATTCGGTCATTGAGGTTGGTATTGAAAAAATCTTTTTCATCAAAGTTTTAGTGGCCAAAGGAACTCGAAAGTAAGAAAGTATTGGAAAATACAAGCAGGAAATCGAAGGCAGTATCAAGAATACTCTGATTATTCTTAATACTGCCTTTGCGGTTTTTTGTGGATTATGAGAAACGGCTCGGTATGGTGGCTAGGCAAATGGGATCGCAAGTAAATTATGTGATGAGGTGAAAAGATGAGAGATGTTGTCATTGTAGGGGCGAAACGAACGCCAATTGGTGATTTTTTGGGCAAACTGAAAGACGTCAGCGCGGTTGACCTTGGAGTTGTAGCTGTCAATGCCGCACTTGCCCAAGCCGGAGTAAAACCGGAAATGGTAACTGAACTTGCTTGCGGCATGATTTACAAAGCCGGCGCGAGAGGCAATCCGGCCCGTCAGATCCAGATGAAATGCGGCATGCCGGTTGAAGGGTATGCGTATACAGTGGACCAGCAGTGCGGTTCCGGGATGAAGGCCTTTGAGATGGCTTTCCAGTCAATCCTTCTTGGCAAGACGGATCTTGCGGTAGCTGCTGGAATCGAAAGCATGTCGCAAGCCCCGTATTTGTTGAAAAATGCCAGGGAAGGATATCGAATGGGCAATGCTGAAATGCTCGATTCGATGTTGTATGATGGATTAGTTTGCGCGATCCAGGGGTATCATATGGGGTTGACTGCGGAAACCGTTGCCGAACGATATGGGATTACCCGCCAAGAACAGGATGAACTTGCTTTTCTGAGTCATTCACGGGCGACAAATGCAATTGCTAACGGTATATTCGATGCGGAAATCGCGCCGGTAACGATTGCGACAAAGAAGGGATCCGTGGTTGTGGACACGGATGAGCATCCGCGGGCGGATATCTCGCTGGAAAAACTGTCGGCGATGAAGCCGGCGTTCAAAAAAGATGGGACCGTGACGGCGGGGAACGCATCCGGAGTGAATGACGGGGCGGCAGCGCTGGTGTTGATGTCGGCGGAGAAGGCGGCCGAGCTTGGCTGCAAGCCGTTAGCCCGTGTGGTATCGACGGCGAACGCCGGTGTCCATCCGGAAGTGATGGGCCTGGGACCGGTTTATGCAATCCCGAAAGCGATCCGCTATGCCGGCCTGCAGCCGGAAGATATTGGCTATTATGAAATCAACGAGGCCTTTGCAGCCCAGTTCTTGGGGGTTAACCGGGAATTGAAGTTGAGTATGGACAAGATGAACGCGAATGGATCGGGTATTGGGTTGGGACACCCGGTTGGCTGTACGGCGGCCAGGATCATTGTTTCCTTGATTTACGAATTGCAGCGCCGCAAAGAACAGTACGGCGTGGCTTCGCTTTGCGTCGGCGGCGGACCGTCCATCGCGACGGTGATTGAACGATTATAAAAAGGCAATGAAAACCCCTCCGGCTAATTTTGTGATTTGCGGCCGGAGGGGTAATTTTTTCTAATCAGCGCGAAAACCAATGTTGAAGCAACAGACTGACGGATAATGCAAGGCCGAAAATAGTATTCGTCTGCGCGGTGGCAATCATCGCTTCGATTTCGGACTGCCTTATTGCAGGATTGCGAAATTTATGAATTGCCGTGACGGCTTTTGGTATGCTGAGTAAGGTCAACAGAGGCCATAAAGACAGCAGGCCACAAGCAACAAGTGCAATAATCAGCCCGTTTGCCAGGATAAACATCCCGGACAGGAAAATGACGGCGCGGCTTCGTCCCAATAGTATGGCCAAAGTTCTTCGCCCGTGCTGTGTATCTTCTTCCAGGTCCCGGATATTGTTGGCCATCAGGATTGCGCCGATTAAAATCGCGGTAGGAATAGAGGCCAGGATGCTCAGTGTGGTTACAGAAGCGGTTTGAATGTAGTAGGCGATCTGGATCACGATGACGCCGAGGCAAAGACCGGCAAAGAGTTCGCCAAAGGGCGTAGATGAAATAGGATAAGGCCCACCGGAATATAAGTACGCAACCAGCATGCAGAGAAAGCCGATTGCGATGAGCCACCAACTGGTTTGGCTGCTGATGTACAGGCCCAGGAAAAAGGCAATGCCCAGGCAGGTAATCGCCAGGCGGTAGACCGTTTGCGGCGCAATGCCATCCCGTACGATCGCGCCGCCGATCCCTACCGAATCTTTAGTATCCAGGCCGCGGCGATAATCAAAGTATTCATTGAACATGTTGCAGGCGCATTGGATCAGCATGCTGGCCGTCAGCATGAGAATGAAAAATGAAAAACGGAAATGCGGGTGCCCAAGCGCCAGCGTCGTGCCGATACAAACCGGTACGAACGAGGCTGTAAGGGTGTGGGGGCGCAGCAGCCTCCACCAGACATTCCCCGTAATTGCTGTTGAACTCATAGTATCTCTCCTTCCTAAAATACTATACCGCATTTTTGGCAGATTGATAAGACCATGATGGGAAATAATCGATATTCTGCTTGAATTGTGGTACTATTAAAGAACAAATTAATCAACGATGTTGGAGGGTGGCAGTAATGCGTTATGAAGGAATCGTATACCGTCCTCCAAGTGAGGCCGGCAGTCTGTTGATTCAGGCTACCATAGGCTGTCCGCACAATAAGTGTACGTTTTGCGGAATGTATAAGGACAAGCGGTTTCGTATCCGGCCGGTTACGGAAATCAAGGAAGATATCGACGAGGCCAAAACTGTGTATGGCGATGCTTTCGACACGATATTCTTTCCCGATGGAAATACGATCTTAATGAAAACTCATGAACTCGTGGAAATTATCTCGTATGCCAGAGAAATTTTCCCGGGTTTGAAACGGGTTACGATGTATGGATCGACCAAATTTATTTTGCTAAAATCAGAGCAGGAACTGCAGCAGTTACAGGCTGCCGGTTTAAACCGGCTTCATTCGGGCATGGAATCCGGTGATGATGTTGTATTGGCTAGGATCTGCAAAGGAGCGACGGCCCAGCAGACGGTGGAAGCGGGATTGCGGGTCAAAGCGGCCGGCATTGAACTAAGTGAATATATTCTGATTGGGATTGGCGGCCGGGAAAGGTCAACAGAACATGCGAAAAACAGCGCTCGTGTTCTGAACCAAATCGATCCTGATTTTATCCGGCTGCGTACGTTGATTCCGATGCCGGGAACACCGCTGTATGAAGATTATCGCAGCGGGGCCTTTCAGCTGCTGACGCCGCACGAAGCCCTGCGGGAAACCCGGCTGTTGATTGAAGAACTGGATGTAACAGGCAAATTGTATAGTGACCACAATTCCAATTATGCGTATGTCAACGGTCGTTTGCCGATGGCGAAAAACAAGATGCTGCAAGCAATCGACTATTTGTTGACGCTGCCGGAGGAACAATTCCGTCCGCCCGCAGAAGGAAGTCTATAAGTAAGTTAGGTAGGAGACAATCTGAGTGAGTAGTGGAAATCTTTTTTTAAAGGGAACATTGATTTTGACGATCGGCGGGCTGGTGGTAAAAGTTATCGGGTCGCTGAATTGGATTATTCTTTCGCGAATCTTAGGTGGTGAAGGCATTGGGTTGTATCAAATGGCTTTTCCGCTGTATTTACTGGCATTAAATATTTCTTCCGCCGGTTTGCCGGTTGCGATTTCGATTATGACGGCAGAACGGGTTGCGCTGCAGGATATCGTGGGTGCAAAACGGGTCTTCCGCCTTTCTTTGGCGATGCTGACCGTGACCGGCTTGGTTTTGAGTGTGCTGTTGTTTGTCAGCGCTTCCTGGTTGATTGAGTTTCGGGTCATTCGTGATCCACGGGCCTATTATTCGCTTATCGCCCTGTCACCGGCCATCTTTTTCGTTACGATTTTGGCCAGTTTCCGGGGCTATTTGCAGGGTTGGCAGATTATGACGCCGACTGCCGTATCGCAGATTTTCGAGCAGATTATCCGCGTTGCCGCCATGGTGGCTTTTGCCGGTTTTCTCTTGCCGATGGGGCTGGATTATGCGGCCGGAGGCGCCAGTTTGGGGGCGGCGGCCGGATCAATTGCCGGATTGTGCACTCTGTTATATTATTACCGCCGTCTGCAGGCGCGGTTTATTGACCAAGGCGGTTATCCGCCGGCAGAACGGGAAAGCAGCAAGAAAATCCTTCGCCGCCTGGTCAGCCTGGCCTGGCCGGTGTCGCTATCCGGGATCATGCTGCCGTTGGTTGCCAACCTGGATTTGGTTGTTGTCCCGCTGCGTTTGGAAAAAGCCGGCTATTCGGTAGGGCAGGCGACGGAATTATTCGGTTACTTGACCGGGATGGCGGTCCCTTTGGTGAATTTGGCTACAATTATGACAGCTTCGATGGCGATCAGCCTGGTGCCGGCGATTTCCGCTGCCTATTCCTTGGGGGATATGCAGAGCGTGAAGCAGAAGATTGCTGCCGCGTTTCGGCTGACCCATCTCGTAGCGCTCCCCGGCGTGGTAATCTTGTATTTACTGGCGGAACCGATTGCCGGCATTATCTACAATGCTCCGCAGGCCGGCGCTGCGATCCGGGTGTTGTCGTTGTCGGTATTTTTGTTGGGTTTGCATCAAATTTCCACCGGTGCTTTGCAGGGTATGGGCCTTACGTTTATCCCGGTGGTGAATATGGGCTTGGCGGCGGTTGTAAAAGTGGTTTTGAACTGGAC
>CAYUNV010000088.1:0-5391 GCA_964446265.1 uncultured Negativicutes bacterium
AGACTTCTTCCAATTCGGGCAAAAGATTGTTCAAATATTGAGAATGAACTACCCGCAGAGTTACCGCCGTACCAGTCAAACCATTATTTTCCTCCACATAAGCCTGTACAGTTTGCGTAATATTGGAAATCTGCAGCGGAACCGACTGCGGCTTGCCTTTGTTGTCTTCAGTGACGTCGCCGAGTTTAAAATTAAAAGCCGTCCATGTGTGCCCATTCCAGACAATATCTTCGTTATTGCGCACCAGACGCAACGGTTCTGATACATCAGGGATAGCAACTTCTACCAGCATCAGCCACACCCCTTCACTGGAAAGTTGGCTTTTCTCAATCATCCCGGCAACTGATAAATTTAGCATTCCGCTACACCTCCTGGATCGTCAGCTTGCCGGAATAGTAGCCTGGCGCAGCCAAGTCAAAGCTGATGTCTCCACCTGTGAAACGGACAGAGAACAGTTGTCCGGAATAAGAATCGTTGGGTACTGTCGGGTAATACCAATCAAAGACCAAACTGCCACCAAAAACCGTATTCCGGTAAAAGTCACGCAATGTCGCGTAATCGGTCGCTGGTAAAGCAGACCATTTCAGGGTGAAGGTTTGTGGTGCCCTGGTAAACTTAGCCCGCGAAATAACCAGTCCGTTTTCCATCTCTGCCTGCAAAGAAGGGTCTTTAATTTTGGTTGAAAATGGATACACCGGTTCTTGAATAGTAGGGAATTGTGCCATTGTTGTTGCCTCCTTGTTTTTAATTAATTTAAAACAAAGAGCCAGGGAAAACATCCCTGACTCTTGTTTTAAAACAGAATATAATTCATTGATAGTTCTTCTTGATTTGCCTTATGCACGTCACGTCTTTATGAAATTATTTTTCTTTCTCAAAGTCCCAATTATTTCTCACATATTCATCTTTCACCTTTTGTAGAATAGGAATATCTACCCAACGCGCTTCTTCAAATGTTTCCTCCCAGAACACGTGACACACTTTGCACTGATATAGATTTTTCCAATTTAAACTGTCATTTTTTTTAACTCCAAAAAATTACGTTTAAATAAAGTTGCCTCGTTATCCTTAAGAACTTTTCGGCTTTCGCATTGGCATTTCAACGTTATCACCCTCTCTACTCATTTCATCATCTATTATTTACACCTCCCTCCCTATAACCTTTGCGCACATCGTCTCACTTACAACAAAACCCCATGACTTCAATCTTTCTGTTTTTTTGAAGCTATGGAGTTCGCTATTCCATCTTATTTTTTATAACGTTTATCAGCCCCAGGCGATGTCTGTCAGAAAACTACTTCTTCAATTATTCCTCTCCTACTTTTACTTTACGTATTCAGGCCCCCATTTTTCCGCAACAAATTCCGGGCTTACTTTATACAGTTCAGGCCAACCATCCCACCTACCACCCGTATAACGTTCTTCCCAAAATTCTCCGCATTGCTTGCACCTATACAGTGTTTCCCATGTGTTAGCGTTTACAGAAAGTTCTACCAACTCTTCTTCCATCTTGCTGACATCTATACCTTTTGTGATTTTAGATTCCTCTTTACAGCAACAACGGTTAAACATCAGATCACATCCTTCTATTCCAAAATTCGAATATTAATAATTTCAATTTCAGCATTACTAGGAATGATGTATTCTCTAGCACCGCCTAAAGTCTTTCCCCCACCTATAAATCCTGGATCAAGCCTGTTGATAGGAGATGCGATGCCCGAGGGGTTTTTTAAACGAAACTCAACTATTGCGTTGCTTTTCAACCTTAATGCTCCATCTTTTTCAACCAAAGTTAGCTTTTTAGCTACTTCTTCTATGCTAGTTATGCCCTTTAAATCTTCAGCCGCAGTCACCCAAGAGTCAGCTTGTGGGGATAATAACGCTTTTCCTTCTTGTATTTGCTTTGCAAATTTTTCCGGCATAGCTCTGGCAAAAATTCTGTCCACAGGTATTGGATTCCTGATTATTTCTTTCTTCGACCCCTCGACAACTTTTCCTGCCTTATTGGTAATTCTTCCCGCAGCGACAGCATCTCCGGCTAAAGGCACCGCTGCTATTGCACTATATCCTGCTTCTTTGTAATTGCCTTCACTCAAATACAATACTGCGTTCGCAAGATCTGCCGCAGCACCGACACCAGGCGCAAATCCTCCTAGTTCAAGTGCTTTATGCATGTTCTCTGTAACGCTTGAATTAGGATCATATACAAATGTTTTTCCAAGCGCGCTGGTATAACTGCTTATATATTCAAGTTTTCGGCTAACCCTATCGGTTTCTTCCGGTATTGGGTCATCATTGCTGTTTACTATCCATGTCCCACCTAACGGATCAATTCCTAACGTTAAACCATCATTCTTTTGTTGTTCAGTTAATTCATCTGGATCTGCCCAAGTGCCCTCATGAGGAGCTGGGTATGCCGGCAGGCCCAAAGGATCTCCCGGCAAATAATTCGTCTCCCCAGTGTCGAACATCCCTTTAAAAAAATCTGCTACCTTATCAATACTGCCCGGTTTATTGCCCGAATGATCTATACTATCATTCGAATCGCCATCGACATGGATATCAGTCTGATTTACAACCACGTTAACGGGATTTTCCACCTTTGCACTTTCGGCATCATCTGCTGGTGTGCTTTCACCCGAAAAAGGTACCGTCCCATCCCAATACAAGCCTTCAAATCCGTTTATTTCATCCGCCACTCTTTACACCTCCCACCCTATAATTCTTGCTCCACACAGCGTTGAACGAGACACCATGGCTTTGATGTTTTTACCTCAAGCCATGGTGTCTCGTGTTCTATCTCATTTTTTTACAACGCTGCGTAGGATGCCTGACTATTTACGAGCATTGCTACCATCGCGCTGCCGCCGGTACCGTTGTCATAAAATGCTTTGAACGGCAAATTGATCATGATGCCTTTATCGGTTTCGATGCCCGGTGAAGTCTGTTGGAAGACCACTTCTTCCATATAGTATTGCAAACTGTGAGTCCCGTTAGTGAATTTGAACTTCAGAGAGGACTCCGTGTTGTTAACCGCTTTGTTCAATAACACAGTATCGGCAAAGAAGGCTTTGATGTTACCGGATATCTTCATGATCCCTTCCGGCAAATCGGTCCGCCAGCCATTACCGCCAATGGCATACGTATTGCCGTCCAAGCCAAAATCAATCGACAAGCTGGCTTCGGTCACCGTCGCCAATGGGGAGCCGCCTTCTTCGATCGTCCCTTGAAAGTTGCTGTATTTCAGTATGGAAATATCCGTCAACGTGGTATCGAACGCGGAAGATCCGACAGTTCGTTTTGCGCCAAGAATATTGATGGTGGCAGTCAGTTCCTCATCACCGCCATACGTGAAGGAGAATTTGTTTACTTTGCACCCATTGTATTTTTCATACGCCGGAACATCCGGGTATTGCTGTTCCAGCACCAGCGACGGCTGGCTGTTGGTCGCTTTGAATACATGGGTATAAGGATCAGCGCTGCCGGTGGTCGTTGGATTGCCAAACATAGCTCGCAGCCAAAAGCCGATACCGATTTGATCAACCGGCACGACAATATTGCCGGATACATCGATATTGCCAATTGATGTCTGCATTTTATCACGGTAACCACAGATCGTGCTTGAATCGATTAAGTTTTGCGAAATATTGATTTTCGACTGATTAAATGGCATAGTATAGCCTACCGGGGACGCTGGAGTTTGGCCGTATGTGCTTTCATACGCCAATGCTAATTTCGATGAATATCCTTTTGCTCTCGACATGTTATTGCCTCCTAATAGATTATTCGAAAAAACACTTGCCAGTTAGAGAAATTCGAATTGGCATAAGTTCCTGTTTCATCTTTATATCTCATGTAAAAGCTTGAGCTTAGAAAATGAGTAGAAACATTCGTGTCGCTAAGACATACCTGTTGTGCTGCTGGATAACTGGAACTATAATATCCGGTGAATCCAGTTATTACATCTCCCACAGCATACCCTAACGTTGCCGTAGAACAACGAAGAACAATCTCTGCTCTTGCTTTCGTTAAATCTAATCCGGATAATCCATGAGTAACAATAAGTTGCCCTGTTGCCGGAGTATATATAGGCGAAACCCAAATATTAGTTCCACTGAACACAGGAAGAGTTGCCGCGGTATGACTATGACTATCATTCGATACTGTAGTTTCAATGGAAGCTTTAGAACTGCAATCAGTACTGACACTTCCTGAAACATCCCCAGTTAATTCTATACTAAACGCAGTTTTCAATTTGTCTGCTGCCGCTGAATTTCCTGTGATATCGGCAGGCAACTTGGCATTGCTATTCAGCTTTAAGATTTTATTCGCGGCGGCAACCGTAACAATGTCAGAAACATTGACTTTTTCGGTGTCCAATTCATTAATTGCCCCTTGTACGGTATTGGCACTAATGTTTCCATTCGCGACATTGGTGATCGCACTTGCCGTATGCGCATCCGTGGTATCGCTTGTGTGCGCATCAATAATACTTTTGACATCCACGCCCTTTTGCCGTATTTCACCAGGTATCGCAGAAATAATTAAGTTATCGGCAGGTAGATTTGCATCGTAAGCCATTGTATCACTCCTCCTATTATTTTAATCATGAAACAACTCCATGATTGTTCCATTCTTTAGATTGAAGTGCTCGCTATTTTCATCCTGTGTCTTAATAACTGATGCTATAACCATTAACCGGCTTGATTTTCACCGTGATATCCATACGACCAGGGAAGCGAGGGTAATAAGCCACCGGTTCAATATTGTATTTCACTTCACTGACAGGATAATTCGCACTCAGTTGCGCAAACTCCAGATAGATCAACTGGCCGAGATCGTCACATTCTGTTGTTCCCGTATACTCCGTAATATTGCCGGACGTGCTTGTTGCCGACTGAAGGATCGTCCAACCCACTGCCATTGTATAAACATATTCTTGCAATTCCAACCCTTCTGATTTCATCCCGGGATAAATGATAATCACCGGACAATCGGTATCTGACGGAAGGCTCTTTCCATTAACGCCGACGTAAATCTTTGGCGACTTGCTATACTTGGTCGTACAATAGCTTTGTATGGCCGAGCTTGCTTGCAACGCATCCCGCCATTTAACCACAATGTCTCTCAATTTTAATGTTGGTACCATATTCTCATTCCTTTCTCAATAATGAATACTCACTTTTTCTTTTACCGATGCTTACGCTCCAAGCTGGGTAATTGCACATTTGCCAGTGCCGCTGACTACAACCCACCAAGCGCAGGACTCTCCCAAGCATTGGCAAAACGAAGCCGGGCTGGAATTCGGATTACCGCAAAGTAATGGACAGTACATAGTTTCTCCTCCTCTTCTTTATCCGTACATCAAACAGTAAAAATAGACAGGTACAC
>CAYUNV010000088.1:5401-6416 GCA_964446265.1 uncultured Negativicutes bacterium
ATAAAATCGTGCAGTTGAACATGAGAATAAAATCGACGATTACTTCGAGCCCAGCAAGTATCGAGTGTGTTTAGCCCTTTTTGCAGAATTTTGGCCTGCTCTTTTATTCGGCTCTCTGGAGAGTAAGGTTCCTGCTGCCGATATAGGCTCTCTAACAAATCCAGACTGTAATATCGCTTCATCTCGTCACCTCCTTCCTCTGTAACCGATTAAGGTAATCCGCTAATCGTAATACCGCCTGCTGCAAGTGAAAATTCACAGTTGTTGGTCTTATGCCAAGAATACCGGCTATTTCTTTGACTAAATACCCTTCCTGCAATAACTCAACAACAAGCATCTGTCGCGGCGTAAGTGCAGCTAGCCCCCGATCAATGTCGGAAAGTACGCATAAAATATGATCTCTGCCTTTAACATACCCCCCCCCGCTTTGAATGGGTTCATATACAGCAATTGTAATTTCGGCCGCACTTCTCAGTTCATGATAGCGACGAATAATATTCACAAGCCGTCTGGTATCATATTCATCCTTAAACATAGTCTTCTGCGGCAAAGCGGAAGACTGGTCTGGCATTAACCATGATTTACGATACATAGAATTACCTCCTTGGCATATTAATTTCGGTCCTTACTAGTAACCATGAAGTGCGAATCTGTTTCCATCTGCCGATGAAAACGATCCTGCTCAAGTTGCTTCCGGCGATAAGATTGGCCAATTCCCAATTCTTACAAAACTGTTTAACGTCACAAGAATAGAAAAGGAGCCTAGGTTTTCACCTACAGCCCCCTATGTTACCAGCCAGAATTATAGTCATTCTTGCCCTATCGGCTTAATGTGCGTACCTTTGTCATTCCAACTAACAGCTTAGTCAGTTCAAATGCTAGCGTTCGCAATTCTTTGAAAACCACACTAATAGCATCTTCAATTTACACAATATCCCTTTATATGGTACAAAATTACAAACTATTTTGCCATGTATTATATAAACATCCAATAAATGGCGTGCCTTGATTAACT
>CAYUNV010000088.1:6426-10893 GCA_964446265.1 uncultured Negativicutes bacterium
ATGCCCTTTCAAATTTTCAATTTATCCCCTCATTCTTTATACGTACAGTTTAAGCAAAAAAAGTACAGGTGCTTTCAAAAATTTTTATATAAATAATTCACAAGATATGTTGATCTTGAACCAACAACAAAACATTCGCTGCTGCGCCAACAACTTTTACCCACTGACGACAAAACCCCATGGTTTCACTCTTCTGCCTAATTTCTTATAATACAAACATTTTATTATTTAAATTTGTCCTCCTATTCTTTATACGTACAGTTTCATCCAAATAAGTACAGGGCAAACCAGAAAAAACCGGCTAAATGCCGGTTTTTTCTGGTGGTACTACCAAAAATGCAATTTTCGGGTTGTTATCGACGGCTCAGCGAAGAGCCATTCATTCGTGAACAAAGCCACAAATCGCTGCTTGTTATCACTGACAAGCATTCCAGCAAAGTCTGCTGGAAAATCTAAGCATAAGCCTCGGAAATGCAATCAACAATAGCCTTTGAATTTATTAGCATTACATCGGTTTGGCTAATTTTTATGAATAAATTCGGATAAAGGTCTTTGGCAGGGAATAATTACCTGTGCAGCGAAAGGATATCTATGACTATTACTGGGAGGGAAATTATTTATGAAAAAGTTAATAGCTATCATCTGTTTATTGCTTGGTTTTCACTCAATTGTTTGGGCAAGTCCAAACGACTTAATGAATTCATCGAATCAGTCTCAAATCTCTGTAGTATTATTTTTGGATAAGAAAATTCTTGAAGATAGTAAAACTGTTGCCAAAATTCGAGATACCCTTAAGCTAAAATTCAAAGATGCAAGTAATGTGACAATATACGGAGATGAACAAGCAAAATCTCCCGAATTCTTGGATTATATTGACAAAGTAAAAACGGATCCCGCTAATGAAAAAAATATAAAAGTTATAAATATTGGTGACTTGGCCAATTATGGACAGGCCATAAAATCTGACTATGTCATACTGATTACAATTTCTCCATGTAATGCGTATTGGAATTTTTGGTCAGGCCTTCGCTTTGATATGAAAGAATCTGTATCGGTGATTGACGTGACTTCTCACAAATATGTGGAATATTTACGGTGGTATAAAGAAGGCACAAACCCTGTGTTGACAGAAGGTGCGAAAGAATTAATTAACAATTTCGTTACTGATTTTCATTGGACACCCCCAGTTGAGAAACCAGATAAGATAAATAGTGTTCCAGCGGAAGAAAAAAAACATTCCGTAGTTGTATTTTTACCCGATATTATTCTTGAAAAACCAGACTTGCTGGATAAAGTGAGAAAAACAGTTTCAGAAAAATTCCATGTAAGTGAAATTCCTATCTATGTTGATAATAAACCAAAATCTTCGGAATTCCTTGATTTAATTGCTAGAGTGGGAACTGATAGTGCAAAACAACAAACTTTTATTCTAAAAAAAGAAAGCCTTGTAGAATATGGAAAAGCGACTAATTCGAATCTAGTGACTGCTATTGTGATAAGTAATATTAATTTTGGAGATGACGATTTTAGTTATCGTTTAAAAGAAGATATTTTTGTAGTCGACCCTGAAACAAACAAATATATTTCTAATGTCGTTTATGACACAGAGAAAAAAATGAAACGGCAAGAAGGAGTTGAATTCTTAATGACCAAACTACAAAATGAATTCAATTTACCATAAGCTAATTCTATTAAGGAGTGCGGAAAGTTTTCTTTCGCCTATAAATTAGAAAAACAAACACCTCTTATGTTATATAATAAATCTTATGACGTAAGACGCTTATTTAACATTCAAGTAAAAAAGTACAGGTGCTGTCAAAAAATTTTAGAAAAATAATTCACAGTCTGTATTGACCCTGAATCGACGATAAGACGTTCACTTCTTTGTCGCCAACTTTTACTCACTTACGATAAAACCCCATGGTTTCAAGTTTTTTCAACTAGAAACCATGGGGTCTCTTGGTTCTGCCTATTTTCTTTTAATGATACAAAAAATTATTATTTTTGCTTATTTAAACGATGATAAGAGTCTCCGAAAAAAAGGCTTTAAAACAAACCCATACTATATTTTTGAAAAGTTACTTAGTAAAGGTCGGCCACCAAATACATGGGATGATTTAATGAAAATTTCCGAAGTGGAAGAATTAGATGAATAGATGAAAAAAAAACCGGCTAAATGCCGGTTTTTTCTGGTGGTACTACTAAAAATGCAATTTTCGGGTTGTTATCGACGGCCCAGCGAAGAGCCCATTCATTCGTGAACAAAGCCACGAATCGCTGCTTATTATCACTGACGAGCATTCCCCGGTCTAATCCCTTGATGGTTCTCGGGTCAATCTTCTCGCCGTCCATCCATCTTGCCAACTCAAACGGCAAGAAATTCATTAAAATATCGACGCCATACTCATTTTTCAACCGGTATTCCAATACTTCAAACTGCAAATTGCCGACCGTGCCGACGATGACCGTTTCCGCGCCGACATCGGCCTGATAAAATACCTGGATTGCGCCCTCTTGCGTCAACTGCGTAATCCCTTTGATAAACTGTTTGCGTTTCATGGTGTCTTTGGGCTGTACACGGGCAAACCGTTCCGGCGGGAACACCGGAAAATCTTCAAATTTAAAATTATCGCCCTGCGCGCAAAGCGTATCGCCGATACCAAATACTCCAGGGTCAAACAACCCGACAATATCTCCCGGATACGCCTCTTCAATAATGGTCCGGTCCTGCGCCAAAAACTGCTGGGGCTGTGTAAGCTTGAGCAATTTGCCGGTACGAACATGCTGCACGGTCATACCGCGCTCAAATTTGCCGGAGCAAATGCGAATAAAGGCCAGCCGATCGCGGTGGGCCGGATTCATATTCGCTTGAATTTTGAACACAAACGCGGAAAACTTTTCATTATCCGGTTCAATGATCCCTGCCGAAGACATGCGCGGAGCCGGCGGCGGCGCAAGCCGTAAAAATTCTTCTAAAAACGGACGAACGCCGAAATTGGTCATTGCGCTGCCGAAAAAGATCGGCGTCAATTCGCCGCGCATCACTCTGTCCAAATCAAACTGATCGCCTGCCATATCCAATAAGCTGATGTCATCGCACAACGCGGCATGAATATCAGCCCCAATAATTTCTGTAAAAACGGGATCATCAACACTGCCTTTCACCGACGGCAAGGCCACTTGCCCATGTGATCCGTCTTTTTCAAACAGCTCGACCTGAGCTAGTTGGCGGTTGTACACCCCTTGATAGTCGCCATTGATGCCAATCGGCCAATTCATAGGATAACTGTTGATGCCCAGCACTTGTTCGATCTCTTCCATCAATTCAAACGGATTCTTGCCGTGACGGTCCAGTTTGTTAACGAAGGTAAAGATCGGAATGTTCCGCTGTTTACAGACTTTAAATAATTTTTTCGTCTGCGCTTCTACCCCTTTAGCCGCGTCAATCAGCATGACGGCGCTGTCAACCGCCATCAAAGTCCGGTATGTATCTTCACTGAAGTCCTGGTGACCAGGCGTATCCAGAATATTAATCTCAAAGCCTTCGTACGAAAATTGCAAAACGCTGGACGTTACGGAAATTCCCCGTTGTTTTTCGATTTCCATCCAGTCCGATACGGCATGCTTTTGCGCTTTCCGTGATTTTACGGAACCGGCCAGGTGAATGGCGCCTCCGTACAGCAATAATTTTTCCGTCAAGGTCGTTTTCCCGGCATCCGGGTGCGAAATAATAGCAAATGTCCTGCGACGTTCAATCTCCTGTCGCAAGCCAGGTGATTTTGTATCTGCCATAAATGTTCCTCCAGCGTTCATAAAAATAACCTGTTTACGACAAGCAAAAATCCCAGGTACAAAACAGGCAAATTATATTGTAACATATTTTATAGCAAAAATCATAAAGTACTGTTCATTGACAAGAAAAACTACATCAAAAATAACCTTTTCAACCGAAAACGTATCCCAACTGGATGAAAAAAGAGAGCCCGTAATGAGCTCTCCTATCGTTCAAATTATCTACGCTTCTTTAAAGAACCGTTGGTGGATTGCATTGACTGCATCCTTCGCCCGATCTTGCTGGACAAGACAGGAAATGCTGATTTCCGAAGTGCTGATGACCTCAATGTTGATACCGGCATCCGCCAGCGCTCCGAACATTTCCGCCGCAATCCCCGGATTCCCATCACCCCAATATCTTTGCCAACTTGATCCATAATTCGCTTCACATGGTCCAATTCGGTTTTGGCAACGGTAAACACCATATCAATAATATTCTGTTCGGAATTTCTAATGCTTTGAACAATCATATCGACATCAATATGTTCAGCTGCGAGAGCGGAAAATATTTTGTAAGCAATGCCGGGCTGATCCGGAACACCTAATACAGCAATTTTTGTAACATTATTATCTTGCGCAACTCCGCGAATGATAAATTCTTTCTCTTCCATTGTATATTCCTCCCTGATAAAA
>CAYUNV010000088.1:10903-11940 GCA_964446265.1 uncultured Negativicutes bacterium
CCGCAGAAAATGTGGACCGTACGTGAATGGGAACACCGTACCGCTTGCCCATCTCTACCGACCGCGGTTGCATGACCACGGCACCTAAGCGGGCCATCTCCAACATTTCGTTATACGTAATCTCTTTCATTCGTCTGGCTTTAGAAACTACGCGGGGATCGGCAGAGTAAACACCATCAACATCGGTAAAAATCTCGCAAACATCCGCTTTCAAAGCTCCGGCCAGCGCAACGGCTGTCGTATCCGAACCGCCCCGTCCCAACGTGGTGATATCGTTATTCCGGGTGCGGCCCTGGAAACCGGCCACGACCACAATCCGGCCTTTCGCCAGTTCTTCTTCAACCCGCGCTGGACAAATATCCAGAATGCTCGCTTTAGAATAAGTATCCGACGTCTGGATACCGGCTTGCGGTCCGGTTAAGGAAACCGCATCCCGGCCTTTGGCCTGAAACGCCATCGCTAATAACGCAATTGAAACTTGTTCCCCGGTTGCTAACAGCATATCCATTTCGCGCGCGCTTCGGTTCGAACTGATCGCATCCGCTAATTGCAGCAAATCATCCGTAGTGTCGCCCATGGCAGAAACCACAACCACCACTTTATCCTCCGGTTTGGTCTCACGGATCACCCGTTCGGCTACTGCCTTTATTTTTTCCGGTGTCGCCACCGAACTGCCGCCAAATTTTTTGACAACCAGCATCTTTTATTCCCCCTTTTCTCCCGCCTGTACTAGTAGGCATGGCAATTAGTATTCTCTACATAAATACATTTTCCTTCTCCCACAGGACATTTTTATAGTGTTTTTCACATTTTCTTGCAGATTTGTCGTTTCTGTTCTCGATTTTCTTTGCACCACAAAATCTTTTTGCATAACATTTTTCCAATACCTGGACAATTGAATTTTTTCATGGTAAAGTTAGAACTGATCCGGGAAAATAGTAACAAAGTACCTTTAATTTAGTCCAGAGAGGCTAGCAAGGTGGACATACGGTCAAGTTGTAGTCCTGGCCTCTTGCATGAGTAAGAGGTTTTTAGTT
>CAYUNV010000089.1:0-11851 GCA_964446265.1 uncultured Negativicutes bacterium
TCACATGATCCATTTCACGCACCCTCATCACACTCTTTCACGTTCAAGCTGCAGGGGTTGCGAAAAATCAACAACCCGGTCACGAATCAGCCTGTATCGGGGATACGGCTCAAGCGTCACCGTCTCACCGGGAGAAACCATGGTCAGGCAGCCTAAAACATCCTTCCCGTTAACACGTATGATACAAGCGCCACACTTTCCTTTAAAACAGCTTGATCTGCGAAAAGCCAGCGTAGAATCTTGATCCAATATGCTCACCAATATACTATTAACGGACATTGTTTCTACGCTTTCAACTTGATATTCCTGCAGGCGCGGTACCCGGTCTACATTCGGATTAAAACGCACAATCCTGACAAAGATATTTTTTTTACTCGCTGCCATCTCCCTTGTTCCTCCCCTGCCGGATGATAGAAAGCCAAATAAGCCAAAAGCCTTGGACCCCACAACTATTCGTTATGATAATTCAGCAGCTGTTCGGGAGACATGTCAGAAAATCCTGCTTGCCAGCCTATTCGGTCCCGGGAATTGAGCGTCTTGCCAAGATAATGATCTCATCCGGCTTATTTAATAGAAAAACAGCCTTTGGAGAAAACGGAGTCTCTTACGGCTGTCATGTTCATTATTGTTTTGCGCTGGATCAGACCAATTATAGCCTTTATTTAATACTGCATCTATACATTATCGGTTTACCTGTTTTCCGGCATCAGCCACAATTCTCCCGCTCTGCTCTGATGTTTTATTGTCACGCATAACAAATTACTCTCACCGTACAAAAACGATTGTCACTTTAGAACCTGAATAAACAGCTCCATTTCTCCGCCGCAGGCCATTCCTTCGCGGGCAGCGACATCATTATCCATAGCAACGGTTCGCAGCATCGACTTTCCCGTATCTAAAGCAACCATGGCCCATTTTCTCGCTTCCGCTTCACCGCACCCGCCGCCAATGGTCCCGTGAATTCCTCCATCCAATAGGACCAACATCTGGCTTCCCGCTTTGCGCGGCGTCGACCCTCGTGTTTTTATAATCGTAACCAATGCGGCATCTTCACCTTTTTGTGCGGCCTGGCAAATGAGCGGCAACAGTTTTTCATCCATTGCTTGATCCCTCCTAACGCTGGCTGAGCGGACGCCCAGTGCCGCCGCGAAAAGCCGCTATGACCTCCGCCGCAATACTGACGGCAATCTCGGCCGGAGTCTGCGCACCGATATCCAGACCAATCGGCGCGTATACTTGCGATAACTCTTTTTCCTTTGCCCCTTCCGCACGTAGCAGGTCGAGGATGCCGATTATGCGCCGCCGGCTTCCGATCATGCCTAAATAGCCCGCTCCTTTGTCAAGCAGGACCCGTAAACAATCGAGATCATGCTGGTGACCTCGTGTAATAACGATAACCGCAGTGTGCTGGCCGATTTGCACCAAGCCTTCTTCCACCGCAACGGTAAACTCCGTACATAATACTTGCCGGGCTTGGGGAAACCGCTGGGAATTGGCAAATTGCGGCCGATCGTCAACCACGGTAACTTGAAAATCCAACAGGCCAAGGATTTCCACCAAAGGTTGGCTAATATGCCCGCCGCCAAACACAACCGCTTCAAATTTTTTCGTTAAGCGATCAAAAAATAACCGGTAGGGCCCGGATTCTTCGCTAATGAATTCATGCAGAAACGGTTTCTTCCATTCATTTTTTGTTGCCACTTCCACCGCTTGGCGGGTAATTTCCCGGTTCACCAAACAACCAATGGTTTTTCCATCCGGATACAAAATCAGCATTTGCCCCACCAGGGCCGCTTCCTCCGCCGGCGCATCCACCAATGTCACGGCAACCACTGCCAACCCCCGATTCGCGGCAGCCAATAACTGCTGAAACTGTTTCAAACCATCGCCCCCCGCCACAATAACGCTTCCAAAACACCGCCGCCGATTGCTCTGGCCTTATCCGAGATCGTCAGGCAATTTTCCGGCTGACAGCGGGGATCCACATCGCCGATCTTCAACCCCTTCTCTACTTGCAGTCCATCATGCAAGATCCCGCGCAGGATACCGCCGATCGCGGCATAAGCCGGTTCATGGTCTACCCAACCGATAACATCGCCCGCCGCTACCCGATCGCCAATCGTTTTGGCCCCGGTAAAAATACCGGCGGCAGGCGCCCGTAAAACCCGTTCTGTCGTATAGCCGCCGATAGCTCCGGGGACTCCGGTATTAGGCCGGGCGGCTCCTTGCAAAATGATGCGGCCAAGATCATGTCCACGCATCGTTTCTATAACGGCGTGAACATCCTCGCCGGCAACAAAACCTGGCCCAATACCAATCACCAGCGGGGCATCCTGCCGCGAAGTCCCGGTGTTTTTTTTCGCTAGTATGGCGTCTATAACCGCGCAAGGGTTTAACACAGTAACACATACCGCCTGCGGATCGATCAAAACGGGAATGATCCCCTGTTTTAAACAATCCTGTACTTCGGATAAAAGGACCCGCTTGGCAGTAACTCCTTCGACCGTAACCACACCGGAATACACCGCTTCGGCAAACGCTACCGTACGGCGAATCACTGTGGGCTGAGCAACTTCAGTAATCACAACCGAAAATCCGCTGCGGAACAAACGGTGAGCAATGCCGGTAGCGATATCGCCGCCGCTTTTTACAATAACTAATTTTCCCATCGCAAGCCCACCCCAAATCCTATCGATCTCGACAATTACATTACAGCTTCCCAGGAACCGCCCGCCATCACGATCGCTTCGTCCAACGCGCTCCGGACAATCTCGGGGCCGGCCTTGCGTTTGTACACTGCCGAAGCCCGTTTGCCAAGCGTTGCAGCCATCTCTTCAAAAGCCGCCGATACACACTTATTACGGTTTTCGATATTTAGCGGACAACTTAGCATCATCTGTTCGGCGCTGCGGACCCGGAATGGATTTTGCGCAACCGATCCTACCGAGACCCGGCAGTCCGTCACCAGATTATTCGTTTTATCATAGCCGATAATCGCTGCGGCACTGACCCGCGAAATCGCCAGTGCATTACGACGCCCTAATTTCACAAACGCGCTGCCGTAACCTTGGGGCAAAACCGGAAAATGAATACGGGCAACCACTTCATCCTTTTCCAGCTTGTTTTTGCTAATGCCCAGATAAAAGTCTTCTAACGCCATTTCCCGCTCTCCGCGTTTGCTGGCGATTGTCAGCACTGCATCCAACGCCATTAACGCCGGTAAGCTGTCTCCCGCCGGCGACGCATTGGCAATAGTGCCGCCAACGGTCCCCTGGTTACGGATTTGCGGCGATCCAACCGTAGAGACGGCTTGCGCCAAAACCCACGCATTTTCACGGATAATTGTCGACTGGGCCAGCTCGGTAAACGTAGTCATCGGCCCAACCACTATTTTCTCGCCTTGCAAAGAGATCCCTTTAAGATCCGGTATTTTTTTCAACGCAATCATGCATTGCGGAGCAATCTTACCCTCCCGTAAATGAACCGTAACATCCGTGCCACCAGCCAAAATTTTGCTGTTCTCCTGATTTGCAGAAAGTATGTCCAACAGTTCCGCCATGCTTTCAGGCGCATAATATTCAAACGAATTCATATTATTCTCCTCCTTGCATTTGCACCGTACAAAACGGCTATCTTTGCCTTACTCCGTGCTTTTTTCACTTATTTCAAATCTTCATTAGCACACAATGTTTCCGCCAGCATGTCCAATTGTTGAGACATGCCGCTCGCTTGCTGAACAACGCCGGCCGCCTGTGACGTAGCTTCGGCAACCTGGCCGATGACCTGGTCAATATGGCTCAACTGTTGATATGTATTATCGCTGTCTACCCGCAAATCGTGAAGGATCGCGCCAATTTGCCTGGTCGAATCCGTGCTGTCCACTGCAAGCTTTCGGATTTCACCGGCTACAACGCCAAAGCCCCGCCCCTGATCGCCAACCCGTGCCGCTTCTATCGCGGCATTCAAGCCCAATAAATTCGTTTGGCTGGCTATATTCTTTATGAAAGTTAAAATTTGATCGGTTTGGGCAACTCTCTCCTGTGATTCTTTGGCCAGCACGGCCAGATTCCGGCTAACCGAAGAAATTTCCTGCGTTTGTGCTGAAATTTCTTCGGTTGTCGCAGCCAAGGTAGCCAGATTATCGCTTAACTCGCCCGCCATTTGCTTCAACGCTTCTTGCTTATCCGTCGGTTGCGTCACAGCGATGGAACCAACAACCGTTCCGTTCTCATCCTGAATGGGAACAGCCATGGCAATGTAGGGAATACCATAAAACGATTTATCTACGTTGGCAGCAATCCTCCGTCCTTCATGAACGGCGCGATAGATCCCTGTCCCCGCTTTTAATTCAGATCCGGCCGAGCATTGCAAATCCAGATTTTTAGCCGGCAGGTACAACAAGATTTTTTCACGGTCTGTCAACGTGACACCGACTTCTTTATTGAACAAAAAGTGGATCAATGGTAAAACATGGAGATAGTGTTCGTATTGCATTTGATTTTTTCCAGCCTTCGTTATTTTTTAACCATAGAGATGGTTCATTTGGCAAACTTCCAGCGAAAACCATCTTCAATCTGGACATATTCCGTTGGAATGGCAAAATTTTCCGGCACTAACACTCCCAAGGTACCGACAAACAATGCAGCCCCGATGATACGTTCGTTTTGATGCCAAGTGTTTGCTTTTTCCCATCCGGCATACAATGCCTGCTGCAATATTTCCGGCGGCAAAGGTCCCACTTCCGTCACGATTTCGTGCCCGGCAATATCCGTATCCGGATCCACTTGTTCCGCAAAAGCCAGTTTAATGTTCGGATGCGGAACGTAGGTGGAGTTGGCTAAACTGGTGGCGCAAGCATCCGCTAAACCTGATGTGGCAGCGGCCACGACAGCAGCCGACGCAATCCCTTTCGTGAAGCTGCGTCCGCCAAGGCCGCTGGTTGCGATGCCGCCAATCCCATCTCCCGCTTTCAGTTGGATGGTATGAGTGTGCGCGGCCCCGATCGCCGGCGCAATCCCGACCGAAGTCGTTTCATTGTCCAAAAGACGAATGGCTAAATCACCGCCATTGTTGACAATCACTTTCGTTGCCCCGTTTTGGGCGATAAAATCGGCAACTAAACCAGCAATGGAGCCGGCAACGGCAGCCATCGGCGTCAAGGTACCATCCCCCGATTGCCGCACAGCAGCGATCATTGTCTGCAGGACAAGCGGAAGAGAATCAATCTCTTCCAGCTTATCCTGCGGCAATGCAGCAATTTGTTTGTAATCCGCTAGTTCCTGAAGTATCTCTACCGCCCGTTTTGCGCCATTCTGAGCTATTTCGGTCAAAGGAGTACCCTGACGTTCAGACTGGATCGTCATTTGTATCGGGCCATAATCCAGTTTGACCAGTCCTGGGCGTAGTATCGTAATCATTTTTTCAACTCCGTAAGCAAGTCTGTCAACGGGCGAATGCTGTCAACATGGCCGCCAATTTCTTCGTACGCTTCACGGGTGATGGTATATTCAACCGGCGCTACGGTAGCCGGTGTCGGAACCCAGGTAAAGGCCTTAGGAACTACTTTCTCCACATCGACCATAAAGTTAATGCCGCCGCCTGGTAAAATAAAGGTCGGAGCGCCGCCGATCGTCAGCTTTGCATCGCCTTTATGGACGGCTTCAGATAATTTGCGCGGATACGTGGTAACCCCGGCCCGGGCACTGCCGCCGGTACCGCCGACATAAATCGCTGAAACCCTGGAATTTTCACAGTTATCGGCAATTAAATCGGCCAAACCACGGACTTCATCCGTCATCGGAATTTCTTTTACCGTACCATCGCTTTGTACTTCCAGCAATCCGGCTTTTTGCCCGGTCGTCTCGGTAACCAGAATTTTCATGCCGGCTTTGGCGATATTCATATCTACGCTTTTTACCGCATCGACAGCCGTCTCAACATGAGTCCCGCCCCAGCCTTTGCCGGATTCGCCGAAATACCGGCCGCGCGTGCTCTTGCGGCCATTGACGATTACGCCGCTAAACGTCATACCGACTTCTTCACCGGCCCGATGTTCGGACAACAACCCGATCACGTGATGATCTAAAACAATGGCCTCATCAACAATCGCGCTCATTTGCCGGGCAAACATCCCGACCGTCGCACTGCCGCAGCCTACCCGCATTTTACTTTCTTCCACGCCGTCAATGATCGGCGGATAGCCGACCTGAAGTTCCAATTTGCTGCCTTTTTCAATTTGCAGAACAACCCGCTCTTCGTTGGCCAGATCAACAATGGTACGCGCAGCCATAAAACCCGCTTTGCCGCTGCTTAATGTATTGGCCCCGCCAATCGAAAGCATCTTGGAACCGTATTCCTCAGTATCCACCATACCGACTGCCAGGCCATCACGAAATACTTTGGCCCCCTCAGCACCGATATGATGGTTGCAGTCAATTTTCACTTTTACCCCGCTATAACTTAACGGGGCTTCTGTAACGACAGTAACGACTTCCACGCCGTTGACACGGTCAGCAACAATGTGCGGAGCCGGTTTACAACATGGATATTGGGTTCCTGAACCAACCGCCGTGATCAACGGCTTATCCGGAAGCTGACGGTTCGACTCACCGGCCCGGCTGCTTTCCGTTTCCAAGGCCCGGCCTCTTACCAGCGTCCCGTCTACATTGATATAGCGACGGCAGGCACCCGAAAATCCCGGCTTAATGGAACACTGTACCGGGCAAGAGCGGCATTCGACCGCGCCGGCTGCGTTCTCTTCGTTGCGGAAAATAGCAGTAAACGGGCAAACCCGCAGACACGCGCCACAGCTCACACAACCTTCGCCGAGATACGCCTTTTTTTCATTCATCGTAATCACGC
Organism: uncultured Negativicutes bacterium; assembly: GCA_964446265.1. Taxonomy (GTDB): domain Bacteria; phylum Bacillota; class Negativicutes; order CTSoil-072; family CTSoil-072; genus CTSoil-072. The sequence continues at coordinate 6,862 of CAYUNV010000089.1, forward strand.
TTAACGGACATGTTTTGACGCAGAGACCGCAACCTTTACATAATTCCTGGCTAATAATAATCATGTTTTCTCCTCCAGTTTGTCAATTAATAAGATGCTCATAAGAACGTATTATCGGTGCGAAAGCTTCATGAAGCATCCTGCCGGTGCCATGAAGTTTTTGATAGATTTAATCTATAAACATAAAACTTTGAATCGCCTGCAACGTAGTTACGGCAGGTTCAAAGCGTTGTTTTCTATTCAATAACCTTCTCTTGATCGTTTCCATATATGAGTTGATACTTTTGTATTTGCAAAGGGGCAAGCGCCCCTTTGCAAATACTCTTTTGTTCATTTATTTCGCCGCAGGTTCCCCCTGCAGCACTGTCATTTAGTTACCTAATGACCTATTCATTGTTTCTTCACCCAAGATTAGGACGTTCAGTGCAATCACAACCAATACACCTGTAAATAAACCAAAGATTAATGTAAATGCGTTCGGACCGGTCAATAATGCACCAACTACAAGCGGCGCCAACATGCCGCCTACACGGCCGCAGGCTCCCGCCCAGCCAGTACCGGTTGCCCGGGCTGCAGTCGGGTACATTTCCGGTGTATAGGTATACATCAAACCCCATGCACCCAGATTAAAGAAGGACATCAAACAGCCCCACAGCAAGATTTCGTTGTATGATGTTGAATGCCCGAACATATAGGCGGCGCCGGCGCAAAGGATAAGAAATGCCGCCAAAGTCGGTTTACGGCCTACTTTATCTACCAGAGCGGCAGCCGTAAAGTAACCAGGCAACTGGGCCAATGTCATCCATAAAACAAATTCAAACGATTGAACCATCGTATGTCCGGCTTTTACCAGCAGCGACGGCAGCCACAGGAAAATGCCGTAGTAGGAGAACATGACTCCGAACCAGAGGATCCACAAACAAATTGTCTTTTTCAGATAAGGGCCGGTAAACAGCATCCCCAGAGTGAAGGACGGTTTTGCCGAGCCGACAACCTCGGCAGACGTTGGCTTTTCGCCGCAAGGCACGCCCAGCGCTCTTTCCACTTTACAAACCGCTTCATGCGCTTCGTCAATTCGCCCCTTTTTCATGAGGTACAATACGGATTCAGGAACTTTACTATACACATACAATGCCCAAATTGCAGGAAAAGCGCCAATGTAGAAAGCGATTTCCCAACCACGAGTCGGGATAACAAGCCAGGAAATACAGGCGGCAGCCAACCAGCCGATGGCCCATGTACTCTCTAATAATACGATCATCCGGCCACGGTATTTGGTCGGCGAATATTCACTTACCAAGGTTACAGCAACCGGCATTTGACCGCCAAGACCAAAGCCAACGATAAACCGAAATACGAGTAATGATTCATAATTCCAGGACAAACCACAAGCGCCGGTGGCAACCCCATAGATCACCAGCGTAGCTACCAGTACTTTCTTCCGGCCAATCGCATCGGCAACCATTCCGGAAAACACGGCTCCAACCGCCATACCGATCAAGCCCATGCTACCAATCATTCCCATTTGAGCCGGGGTTAATTTCCATAAAACCATTAATTTGGGAAGGACGAAGGAAACAATTCCTGTATCCATCGCGTCAAACGCCCAACCTACCCCAATGAGTAACAATAACCGCCAATGCCATCCGCCTAAGGGCAAATTTCCTAATCTGTCTGCTATACTTACTTGCATTTTTCATCCTCCTACTGTTTTATATACCGAAGAAAGCGTGGTTCCGACTCCCCCTTTCCTTCCATGGTAGACATGCATTTATAAATCCAGTTTCGGCCCATATCCCTTGCGGGTTGCCAGGAAACAAAGAAACTGTTTAACACGCGTTTTTTTCTTCCAGAGCTGCCAGCACTTTTTCCGGCGTAATCGGCAGCGAAAAAATTCTCACGCCAATCGCATCATATACCGCATTGGCAATCGCCGCGGCGGTAGGGATCAGCGCCGGCTCACCTACGCCTTTTGCGCCAAACGGTCCGGTGGGTTCCGGATCCTCCACGATAACCGATGTGATTTCCGGAACATCTAAGGTTGTGGCGATTAAATAAGCATCGAAATTCGGGTTCTTGATCTTCCCTTGATTAACCTCGAGCTCTTCCAGTGTCGCATAACCTAGACCCATCACCGAGCCGCCCTCAATTTGCCCGATCACCATCTCCGGGTTCACCGCCCGGCCCACGTCATGGGCAGCAACAACCTTAAGGACTTCAACCTTTCCGGTCCCGGTATCCACTTCGACTTCGACAATTTGGGTAGCAAACGCATAGGTGCCGAACGGCGATCCATAGCCCGTTTCCGGATTCAACCCGGTCGTATCCGGATTAAACCAACCGTGGCCTAACGTTAGCTTTCCTTTATTGCGGCACGAAGTAATGACATCCTTCAGCGCCAAATCGGTTTTGCTCCCATTGTTATAGACATATCCGCCGGCAAAAGTCAGTTGGTTTACCGGCGTCATCAATTTCTCGGCAGCTTCTTCCATCGCAACTTTTTTGGCCTCCGCGGCGGCCAAACGCGCTGCGTTACCGGAAATATAAGTTTGACGGCTGGCTGAAGTAGCGCCGCCATCGGGAGTGATCATTGTATCGGCTGAAGTAACATGGATTTGGTCAAAAGAGACTCCCAATTCTTCCGCAACAATTTGGGCCAGTACCGTGTCGGACCCTTGTCCGATATCGGCACACCCTACCAATAAATTAACGGATCCGTCATCCAGCCATTCCACAAAGGCGCTCGCCGGGTTGGGGAGGCCGGTATTGCCGATCCCGTACCACATGCAGCCCATTCCAGTGCCACGTTTCTTCATGCTTCCACCCCCCATTTGGAGAAATTCGATCCTTGTTTTTGCGCGGCTTCTGCTGCTTTTAATATCGTTTCTTTGATCCCCACGCTGTGCTTGAGGACTTGGCCGGTAGCCGTCACACCGCCCGGAACCAAAACATTTTTTAAACGGATTGCCAGCGGCGACATCCCCAATTTTTCCGCTGCCTGGTCTAACAAAGATTCATGGGCAAATGCCACTTGCGGAACACCAAACCCGCGCATCGCACCCGCCATCGGATTGTTAGTATAAACTCCATACGCATCAACCCAAACATTTGGAACTTCATACGGACCGGTTGCATGAACCGCCGCTCTCGTCACGACTCCAGGGCCATACGACGCATAAGCGCCCGTATCAGCTATGATCGTTGCTTTTAACGCCGTCCATTTTCCATCTTTTGTCATGGCAGTTTTATAGTCAATGATATACGGATGCCGTTTGGCAGATGCTACCATCGATTCTTCCCGCGTATAAACCAGCTTAACCGGCCGACGGGTGTGATAAGCCAGCAGAGCAAGATGGCATTGCACTGAAATATCCAATTTTCCGCCAAAGCCGCCGCCGGTAACGGACTGGACAATCCGCACCCGGTTCGCATCCATATTCATCGTTCTTGCCACTTCTTTGCGGTCAAAATGTACATTTTGGGTCGATACCCACATCGTTAGCATGTGTCCGTCGTATTCAGCGACTCCGGCCTCCGGTTCAATGTACGCATGTTCTACTGATTGCGTTTTATACTGATTTTCCAAAATAAGATCGGCATTGGCAAACGCGGCATCCACGTCGCCCTTGCGGATTTTTCGCAGCGTCAGGATATTATTGGCGTGAACCTGCGGCGCGCCGGGCTTCATCGCTTCTATTGGATCGAATACTGCCGGCAATTCTTTTAACTGAACCTGAATTAATTGTAAGGCCGCTTCCGCCGCCTGCTCCGTTTCAGCAGCTACCAACGCAATCGCATCGCCAATCCGCCTGATTTTATCGTGCACCAGCACCGGTTCATCCTTTATGATAATTCCAACTCCGCTGGCTTTAAACAGCGGCACACAACCATCCCGATCCGTGCAAGCTTCGCCTTTCAACATGGTTCCCGCTCCGCCGGCGCCGGGAATATCGGCCGCCGTCAGCACTTTTACTACGCCCGGATACGCTTCCGCTGCCGTAGTATCAATCGATTCGAGAATAGCGTGCGGAACCTTGCTTCGCAAAACTTTCGCGTACAGCATGCCGGGTTTCACGATATCGGCAGCAAACAAGGCCTGCCCTGTCACTTTCCGGATCGCATCTTTACGCGCTACCGACGTACCCATGCCCGTTTTACTCATTGTTTTCCCTCCCGCAATCGGCTTCGCTGACTGCCGATACAGCAGCGACAATTTTATGATAACCGGTACAGCGGCACAAATTTCCGGATAAAGCGACTTTGATCTCCTCTTCCGTCGGCTTCGGGTTATTATCCAATAACGCTTTCGCTGACAAAATCATACCCGGCGTGCAAAAACCGCATTGCACAGCGCCATGGTCAATAAAGGACTGCTGCAGCCGGTGTAATTGTTCCCCCTTGTTTACTCCCTCAATTGTGGTAACAGAAGAGCCGTCAATCGTAGCAGCCAAAACCATGCAGGAATTTACAGCTTTGCCGTCAAGAATAACAGTGCAAGCACCGCATTCACCAACGCCACAGCCCTTTTTGGTGCCTGTCAGCCCCAAATCTTCCCGCAAAAAATCCACCAATAATTTGGAAGTTTCAACTTCAGCCGTTGTCGCAACATCGTTTATCAAGAATTTGATCGTTTGTTTAGCCATTTCTACACCTCCAACTAATAAATAATGCAAATTTTATGCCAATATCTGCTTTTGCGCCCCTCCTCTTACAAAACAGCGATCCTCTTTGTTCGCAATGCCAAGTGCTCTTACTACCGTCGAACAAATCTGTTAAGTTCTTGAAAATCATTACAATAGCAAAAGTCAATCGCAACACAAGCTTGCCAAAAAATAGAAAATACCTTTTCAAAAACGAACGCAGTCATTCATTTTTGAACTATTCATTTTTGAAAAGTCAGAAAACCGGTAGGTTCGTTCTCTCCTTTTTGGTCAGTTAGAAAACCCGGCTTGCGCCGAGCTTTTAAGCGACGGTGGAAGCCGCTGGTTGC
>CAYUNV010000090.1:0-2682 GCA_964446265.1 uncultured Negativicutes bacterium
AAAAACAGGACAGTACTAAAAAATATTCAATGAAACGGAATAAGATGATTTTATGAAAACCCTACCGCAGAAATTTAGATCTTGCGGTAGGGTTTTAGTTATTTACAAGTCGATGTTATTTTAATGATATTAAATAAACAAAAACAAATTACTTAATTTGTTTTTGTTTATTTATGTTGACTTAAGTCTAATGCTGTACTATTATGATTCTATGAACTTTTACTGAAGAATAAAATGGTGTGGTTATTAACTTCATATTTTGTCTGTGGTGTAGATGGTTTGAAATGTTGCTTGGTAAAGTTTTTTGCATTTTGAATTTGGAAAAATTTTAGTAGAAACGGGGTGATTTTATGAGTGAACTTTTACGTGGTGGATGGATGATGCTGCCGTTGGCAATATGTTCCATTCTTGCCGTAGCGGTCATTGTAGAACGATTTTTCTTTTTTCGCCGAATTGACCAAACGACCCTTGCGGAAAAAATGTTGGATTTAATCAGAAATAAGCGCACGGAGGAAGCGTTGGTTATGGCGAAAAAATCTTCGTTACCGCTCGCTAAAGTATTGTCTGTGGGGATTTCTAATCCGGAAAGTCCTGCTAAGGCGATGGAGGCAGCGGGAATTCTTGAGCTTTCCACTATGCGGCGTGGTTTGCCAGTGTTGGATACGGTTGTAACTTTATCCCCGCTTCTTGGATTGCTGGGAACGATTATCGGCATGATTAATTCTTTTCAAATTATGGATACTGCCGGGCTGGGGCAGCCCCATGCGGTTACCGGCGGGGTTGCAGAGGCGTTAATCGCGACGGCTACCGGGATTACCGTTGCCGTGATTGCGCTTGTTCCTTACAATTATTTTCTTAGCCGGATTGAACGGGAGACGGAAGTGATGGAACATTATGCTACGAGACTGGAGATTGTGTTACATTCGTTAATTGAGGAGTGATAACAATGAAGCTGCCGCGAAAACCATTGAAAAAAGCACGCATTGAAATTATTCCGATGATTGATACGATGTTTTTTTTGCTGGTGTTTTTTATGATAGCGACGCTGACTATGACAAACCAATATAAAATGCCTGTTAACCTTCCCCATGCTTCCGGGATGCAGGATAACACGCAGCAAAAAGTTTCCTTAACTTTGACGAAAGAAGGAAACCTGTTTTATGAGCAGGAGAAAATGAATACCTCGGCCGATGCAGTCCGGCTTCTTGCCCGGCAAAAATCCGGTGACAAGCAGATGGCGGTCGTTATTAATGCAGATCGCAGTGTGGAACATGGACGGGTAGTTGAACTCATGGATTCGATACGACAGATTGGAATAACTAAGATTGCCATCGCGGTAAATCATTCCGGAGAATGAATATTAAAAACAAATAAAAAACAAATCTAAGCTAAAGCAAATTCCATGTTTATTTTCCTCGTTTGGCTAATGAAATGATTTTGGCGCTTTATATAAATACAAATTGAACAAAAAAGAAAAGAAAAAGATGATTCGTGGAACCATCCCAAAAGACTGACCGGTGAAAATTCAGGCGAAAGAATTATTGATGCCTTAATGACGGCAAATATTCCGGATTTTAAGATATCGTTGCAAGCCGGATTTTGGGTTATCCTTCATAAACAAGCGTAATGCAGGGCCGAGGTTGGGAAGGTGCGCTTATGGAAATGCGCTGATCGTCAGCAAAAGGAAGGGAGTTTGAGCGTATGAATAAGAAAATTTGGACGAGGGCGTTTTGTTTGTCTGTCGTTTTTCATGTCTTTGTATTGGCTGCGGTAGCTTACGGTTTTCGTTTGACGGCGGTAGAAACGAAAATCGTTGAAAAAAGCTATATTGAAGTCGAATTGGGCGAAGCCCCCACTACGGGAAAGGCAATGGATACGCAGGCGGAAGCAAAAGAGCCGGAACCGGTTGTCCAACATAATCCTGTTGCTGCTGTTTCGCAAAACAAACAACCTATTCCTATACTGGCAAGCGCTGCTGAGGATGGGCCGCAAATGCAGTTGGCGGAAACCGGCACTACCGGTACCGCGGCTGTTACAGCTGCCCCGTCTGCGGCCGGCGCGGTTTCTGCAGGAAGTCTTACCGGCGTCAAACCGGCAGGCGTAAGCGGACACGGAAGCAAGGGCGGGAGTGACCGCCCGTATGTGGTTTATGGGCCTACCCCGCAATATCCCCAGGATGCCCGGACAAATGGCTGGGAAGGAACCGTCCGGGTCAAAGTTCTCATTAGTGAAAGCGGGGCAGTACAAGATATCCGGCTGGCGAATAGTTCCGGTTACGATTCGTTGGATCAGGCGGCTCTTGAGGGCGTTTACCGTTGGCGGTTTAAGCCGGCTTATCGCGATGGCTCGCCTATTAATGCCTGGGTAACGGTGCCGGTGATATTTGAGTTGAATTAATGGCTTTTTACAAAAAAAATCAATCCTGAATTCGAAACACAAGGTTAGCTGCCCTGTGTTTCTTTTTTTGCGAAGTTATATGATATAATAAAAATATAGAGAAACGTTAAGGTGAGGTGGCTCGCTATGAACGTTCAGGGCGGCGATAAATTGCTGATTTTGACCGGCGACGGGAAACAAACCTGGGTCATATCGGCGATTAACAACAATGTGGTTAAATATTTTGATGAGCTGAACCGGTATCAACAAATGCCGGTTGTACGGCTGCAGGAAATGATTAAGAAT
>CAYUNV010000090.1:2692-11815 GCA_964446265.1 uncultured Negativicutes bacterium
TGGAACTTTTGCATCCGGTTGATCCTGCGGATTGGCAATAGAAATCCTTGTGATGTTTGATGGATCGTTGTTTGAATTTCACAAGGAGGTGGAACTCAATGCTAAGAGATAAAAAGAAGACTGTTTTTCAGGTCGATGGCATCACTTGCTTGGACTGTGCCCAGGGTTTTGAAAAAGCGATCAGGGGTTTGCCGGGAGTCAGTAAAGCAACACTGAATATGATGACTGGCAAGCTGGTCGTGGAAGGAATAGCGGATTTGCAAACCATACAGTCATTAGGACGGCAAGAAGGCTATACCATCCAACTGATTTTGCAGCGCCAACCATTGCGGGTGCGGGGAATGAAAAAAAACAGTTGGGAATTACGCCGTGCCGTTCTATCCGGCCTGAGTCTGATCGTGGCATATGGATTGGAAAAAATCGGTGTATTCGGCGTGCCGTTTCTGCCGTTTTACATTCTTGCTATGGTTTTAGGCGGGTGGAGTAATTTTCGTAAGGCGGCTCGTGCGTTGCCGCATCTGAATTTTACGATGAGCGTACTCATGAGCGCAGCTGTTATTGGCGCGTTGGCGATTGGGCAGTATGAGGAAGGCGCTACCGTTGCGTTTTTATATTCCGTGTCCGAACTGCTGGAAGCGTGGACGATGGAAACCGCCCGGCGCTCGATCCGGCAGTTGATGGATATTGCTCCGAAAACGGCCCGGTTGCTGCAAGCTGGAATCGAAATTGAGATCCCGGTCGAGCAGGTGAGCATTGATGATATCATGGTTATCCGCCCAGGTGAAAAAATTGCGTTAGATGGTGAAATCATAAAAGGGACAAGTGCTATTAACCAGTCCGCAATTACCGGTGAGTCTGTTCCGGTAGAAAAGGGCCCCGGTGAGGGAGTTTTTGCCGGAACGTTGAATACCTATGGAACGTTAGAAATACAAGTGACGAAATTAGTACGGGATACGACGATTTCCAAAATCATTCATATGGTAGAAGAAGCGCAGACGAAACGCGCTCCTTCCCAGGCATTTGTAGAAAAATTTGCGGCCGTGTATACGCCGCTTGTTATGGCATTGGCGGTAGGAATTTTATTCATTCCGCCTATCCTTTTGGGGTATGAATGGACGCCGTGGATATACCGCAGCCTGACTTTGTTAGTCGTTGCCTGCCCTTGTGCTTTGGTGGTGTCAACTCCGGTGGCGATTGTCAGTGCGATTAGTAATGCCGCCCAAAACGGCGTATTGATCAAAGGCGGCATATTTATGGAAGAAGTCGGCTCTTTGAACGCGATTGCATTTGACAAAACCGGAACATTAACCCAAGGGGAATTGGTGGTTACGGATATTGTGCCGGTTGGTTCGATGGATAGAGATCGACTATTGGAGTTGGGGGCAAGTTTGGAAACCCGTTCCGAGCATCCATTAGCGAAGGCGATCCTGAAAGCGGCCCGGCAGCGCGGATGCCAAGCGAGTCAGGTGGATGAGTTCACCGCGCTTCCCGGTAGAGGCGTTCGGGGGAAAATTGATCAAGAGATGGTTTATTTCGGTAATGTACGTTTGTTTAGTGAAATGGATGTTTCGCTGGAACCGGTTATGAAGATTGTGGACCGGTTGCAGGGAGAGGGCAAAACGGCCATGATTATGGGGACGGGCAACCAGTTTTTTGGTGTCATTGCTGTGGCGGACGAAGTACGGAAATCCAGTACGGCGGTGGTTGCCTCGCTGAAACAAACGGGTATTCGACATGTTATCATGCTGACGGGCGATAATAAGGCAACAGCCCATGCGGTAGCGGGAATGGCAGGAGTAGATGAGTATAAGGCAGAATTATTGCCTCAGGATAAAATGAAAGCGGTAGAAGAATTATTGGCCAAATACGGAAAAGTAGCAATGGTGGGCGATGGGATTAACGACGCGCCGGCGCTGGCTTTATCGACGGTCGGGATTGCTATGGGCGGTGCCGGGACCGATACGGCGTTGGAAACAGCCGATATTGTCCTTATGTCGGATGACCTGTCCAAATTGCCGTTCACCATCCGGCTGAGCCGTAAGGCCCTTACGATCATTCGCCAGAATATCACATTCTCGCTGCTCATAAAAGCAGTTGCCATATTGGCCGTATTCCCCGGCTGGCTGACATTATGGCTGGCTATCCTTGCGGACATGGGAGCCACGATACTTGTAACGTTGAACAGTCTGCGGCTTTTGCGAACGCAAGCGAAAGAAGAGAGGGCGGCATAATGCAGTGTTGTTGGCAAAAAAAATCAATGTTTATGTTGATCCTGCTGTGTAGCATTTGGCTATCGCCTTTTTCCCGTGCCAACTGCTCGGTACCGGTATCGGACGATAGGATGACGGAGTCCGGGTTTTGGGTTGCGAAGCTGCCGGCGCCGGATGCCGTTGTTATGTCGGAAAAACAGATCCAGAGTTATAGCCGGGCTATTCAAAAGGCAATGCCGGAAATCGTCGTTGATTTACAGCGATATCCGCTGGCTTTGGATAAAAAAACGCTGACCCGTTATGTAACAACGGCAGTATTGCCGAAGGATACTGTATATCAAAATGACACTCCCGCCGGTGCGGAGTTTACCAATGAGTTGCGGATGCAAATCAACTTGTCGGGAATTCAAGACAGTAATCCGGTTCAATACGGTTACACGGTAAAACGGGCCAATATACGCACGTTTCCCACTGATGAGGGTGTTTTTGCAGCACCAGGGGACCGGGAATTTGATTTGTTTCAGGAAACAGCGGTCGATCCCGCTGCTCCGGTGCTTGTTTTATACCGAAGTTTGCGGAAAGATTGGCTGTTTGTACAGACGGGCAATTATCGGGGCTGGCTGCCGGCGGAGGCTGTTGCCATAACTGCGGCGCAGAAACAGTGGCTGGATTACATGAATTCACCACGCTATTTAGTGGTGACAGGCAGCCGGTTGCAAATTCCTGGGAACAGCCGTGATGACCGTCCGTTGACCTTTGAAATGGGAGCGAAACTGCCTCTGGCACAGGTCAACGGCAGTGAAACGGTGAAAAACAGTTATTCTGTGTTGCTGCCGGTTCGAAACCCGGATGGGAAATTAGTGTTCCGTAATTGTTCTGTACCGGCTAATGCCGATGTTCACATGGGTTATCTACCGTACACGAAAGCGAATGTTATTCGCCAGGCATTTAAGTTTTACGGCCAGCCGTACGGTTGGGGCGGACTGCATAACGATGTTGATTGTTCGAGTTTTGTCATGGATGTGTACCGGTCGTTCGGCGTTTTGCTGCCACGCAATGCCGATCAGCAGGAGGTCGCGGTCGGGAAAATCCTGCGGTTTAAAACGGCAGATTATGCGTCGCGGGCCAAAGAACTCCTTTGGCTGCAGCCGGGTGCAACGCTGCATATGGACGGACATGTGATGCTTTATCTGGGAAAAGACAAGGAACGATATTATATTATCCATGCCCTGGCGTCCTATGGGGATGCCGGTCAGCCTAATGGTGACGGAACACTGGGGCGGGCGGAAACGATGAAAGTCGTTGTCAGTGATTTGGATTTGCAAAGAAGAAACGGCAATACTTTCTTGGAATCGCTGACGGTGGCAAAAAATATTATGCAATAGTTAGAAAACCCGGCTTGCGCCGGGTTTTCTGAATGTTGTTTTATTGCAATAAGCTGCGGCCGGCCGATTGATTTGCGGCTTGGATCGCTTGCCAGGCCAAATCGGAAGCTTGCCCTAAAGTTTGCAGTTCCTGGACGGAATTGTGGAAGCCCATCGAATTGGCTGCGGCGACATAATCCCAGTACCATTGGGCTTGGCGGATCAATTCCCGCGCTTTTGCGAGTTGTCCGCTGTCAACGTCTGGGGAGTCGGCGGCTTGTTTGATGATTTGATGCGCTTGGGCAATTTTTTGACCGGCGGCATGCTGCATTTGGAACACAGCATCTTGTTTGGTTTTGACTTGGTCTAAGGCCCATTCTTCAGTCTGGCCGCGGTGGCAAGTCAGGCAGGATTCTTTAATGTAATGGAGCGGACTGGTTACATGATGGGAAGTATATTTTTGCCCGTCTTGCAGCATATAGGGCATATGGCAATCGGCGCAGGAAACGCCGGATTTGCCGTGTGTGCCGTTTTTCCATTCCTCAAAATCAGGGTGTTGTGCTTTTAAGATTGGCGCACCGGAAATGCCGTGGACCCAATCTCGTTCGAAGTTATTTGGTTTTGTCGAATAATAGTCGTACATGTTTTGCGGTGTGAACCCTTTATCCCAAGGGAAGACTAAACGGTTTGTCCCTGGTTCCATGTAATATTCGGCATGGCACTGACCGCAAACATAGGAACGCATTTCTTCGCGCGATGCTTTGGTTAAGTCAACGCCAAGTCGTCCCATCGCTTCTTTGAATGCAGGATTAAGGACCCGCAACTGCATGGTATCCGGATCATGGCAATTCGCGCAGCTTACCGGATGTTTTGCCTGGTCGATCAGGGTAAGAAGCGGTGTTTTTGTGTAATTCCAGCCTTGTTCGGCAAATAGTTTTTCGATGTAAGGGGTTTTACAGGTAATGCAGGTTCCTACGGTTTGCGGCGTCACCCGTTTGGATTCTTTCTGGTCAATCAAAGCATACACGTGACCCCGGTCTTCTTTGTAGTCCAGGCTGAATGCATAGCCGGCAAAGTTTGTTTTCAATTCCGGCTGCATGTCCCATTTTTGTACCAATAGGCTGCCGCCGTAGCCGGTGGGCGAAGCTTTCATTTCTTTGTTCTTTAAATAACTGTTATATTCCAGAGGGTACGACTTGCCCCAAACGGCAGGATCGTATTCCCCTTTGGCTATGGCCACTGTTTTTACTGCGGCAGGAGGTTGGACGCCCCATACCCGGATGATGACCACTCCAAGGAATAGGATGAGCAGAACGATCGCTCCACCAAGGATTTTTTGCCCTTTAGTCAACGCTAAGACCCCCTTTGCCAAGAAACTTTCCAGGGTTCATTTCCTGATGAACCAAACTACGGTGGCAGGAAGTGCAGTTTTGGCTGCCAGTCGCCATTTTTGTATTTTGAACCGTACTGGCATGGCAACGGCGGCAGTTATCGGCCAGGATTTTTTTCCCGTCGGCAGATACTGTCAGCGGTTCAGGATAATCCTTGAGGGTTTCGTGGTACACATGGCTCATGCCGCTTTTGGTTTTGGCCGATAATTTGACGACAATGTTTTGCTGGGGCAAGTGGCAGTCGCCGCAGGTGAATTGTTTGTGGTTTGATGTTGAAAACCCGGCATAAACTTCTTTCATGGAATGGCAGCTGCCACAGAATTGGGGCTGATCAACGTAGGCGAAGCTGGCACTCATCACCAGAACGAGGGCCATCATGAGGACCGCTCCGGCCACGCCATAGCGCAAGACCTGTTTGTTTTCCTTCGGTTCGTTATCCAAGTGTCCTCCCTCCCTTGCATTAGGGTTATGTCACTGGTAACTGTGCAATCCGGGTAATAGGACATTGACGCCGATAAAGGTGAAAATCACGACCAGAAAACCGGATAGGGCCCAATTAACCGCTTTTTGCCCGCGCCAGGCATAAGCCGCGCGGCCGTGAAGGTAAGCAGCATAGACCAACCAGGTAATTAACGACCAAGTTTCTTTGGGGTCCCAACGCCAATAGGATCCCCAGGCATATTCCGCCCAGACTGCGCCGGTGATGATCAATAAGGTAAGGAACGGCATGGCCAGGATAATGGCGCGGTTCATCAAGTGTTCCAGGGTTTGCTGGGGTGGGATCAACGAGAGCAGAACTGGGTTCGTGCCTGCATCCAGATAACGGCGCCAACAGCACATCAATGCGACTGAAAAGGAAAAAGCCAATGCGCCGTAGGCGAGGACTGCCGTCATAACATGAGCCAAAAGCCAGTTGCTCTTCAAGGCTGGCATGAGTGGTTTGGCTTCCTGGTAAAATAAAATGAATACGCCGAGAAAGAGAAAGGCGACAGGCAGGATAAAAGCGCCCAATGAATGATGGCCATAGCGAAGGTCGATCCATAAGTAGCCGAAAACGATGACAGCAACCAAAACAATGCCAAACTCGTACATGTTGGCAAATGGAGCATGGCTGGAACCAATTGTCCGCAACACGGCAGCGGCTAAGTTGGCGGCCAATCCCATGGCGGCAGTCCAACGGCTGAATCGGGCTAGCCAAGGCCGCAGCAGGACAATATGGCTAATGGAGAGAACCGCGGCGATAAAATACAGGAAAAAGGCAGTGACAATAACCGGTATTTCATAGTTTGGCACAGCGGTCCCCCCTTGTGGATGGATTTTCTTCTTCGATCATGATGGATTGGCAAATAACCTGCAATTCTTCTTCCGGAAACTGCGTTTTGCCAAACATCGCGATTGACAGCAACACTGTGTTTCCGGCTGGCCGGATCTCGGCGTATACTGTACGCCGCTGGGGATAGAGGCTGGCGAAAAATGCCAGGCTCATCAAGATAAAGCCGCTGAACACGACGGGCATACCGGGATCATACTTTACTTCTAAGCCGGAAGCTTCCTGAACTGAATGAAAAATAATTTCCAACGGCGATCCAGGAAGTGAGATGGTTTTTTCCATCGGAATGGCATTCATCCCCAGTGGTTGGCCGCCGGCATAGGCAAGGTAAATAATATGGGGGTTTACTGGGTTCACAGAGCGGCTGACCATTGGGTTATGCGGATCAAAATCGGGCAAGTATCTGACTGGCATTACGGCAATCCCTTGTTGGTCGTCCAAAATATACGGCTGCTTTTCCTGCAGTTGGACGGTTTGGTCCGGCAAGCCGGAAAGCCGCACCCTTGCATTGTATACGTTGGTGTAGGAAGATTGGTAGAAAGAAATTCCCTGGTAGGATAATGGATGGTTCACTTTCACATCTTGGGCTGCCATGGTTTTTCCATCCTGGATGATTTCCAGACTGCTGATCCAATCGGAAACCTGTCCGTTGGGATACCGTTCTGTGGCAAAGTTTTTCAATGCCAGCGAAAACGACCGGCCAGAGCCGGGATAATCACGGCTGCCGATTACGACTGTTTCACCAGGTGCCAGTTGAAGCGTATAGCGGAATCCGTTAATGCTTCCGTAAAACGCTCCGGAAGCAATGAATAATACGGATATATGGACCAGGAGAGTCCCCCAGGGAGCAATCTGGCCTTTGCGGGCGTAAATACGGTTTGGCTGGCTGTCCCAAGTTCGAAAACCGGTTTTTTCGAGGCCCTGACGGATCGAAGCCAGTGCTGTTTCGCAAGAGGTATTCATTCGTATTTCCCGTTGCCAGCCAATTGAATTCGGCCAAACCGGCTGTGAAAACGTAGATTTCCATAAATTTGGAAAACGGGAGAAAGAGCAGACGGTAAGATTGAGGCATAAACAAAACAGTAAAAAACTGAACCAGCGGCTGTGGTAAATATCACCGAAATTTAAGGTATAATAAAAGAAACGAAATACGGGGCCGGCGGTAGAAACAGTTCGTTCCTGCGGAATAATGGTTCCGGCGATGGAACATAAAATGATTAAGGCTAATAAAAATAACGCTGTTTTCATGGAAGTGAAAATCCGGAAAATGCGGTGCAAAGAGTTCTTTTCCATACTGATTCTCCTGCGTAAATAAATTGAATATTCTAATTAAATTTTTCGTTATTTTTTATTGTATTCCTGCTAGATATTGGGTGCGTGAAATGTATAATTTTCATAATGAGCAGGAAATGCCCATTGAAAACAGAAACTATTTATTGGCACATTTGATAGCAGATGCAAATTGAAAACAATATCAATTATGGTACCCGTTTGTAGGTTATAGGAGGGTGGCAATCGTGAACATACTAGCTGCGGTCACGCATCGGCGGGGCGAGGAATTTAAAATTGAGAGAGTGATGCTTAGCGAGCCGAAAGCGGATGAAGTATTAGTACGTATCATCGCATCAGGAGTTTGTCAATCTGATATTCATGTGCAGCATCAGGAGTATTTTTTTCCGCTTCCTGCTGTTTTGGGGCATGAGGGAGCAGGAATTGTGGAAAAGGTAGGCAAGAACGTTTATGATGTGCAACCGGGTGACCATGTAGTACTTGGTTATTCGTATTGCGGCGAATGTGAAGCCTGCCGTGAAGGAAAACCATTTCAATGCAGGAGGCATTATGAACTGAATTTTGGCGGGAAATTAGCCGACGGGACTAGCCGATTCAGGCAACATGGCCGTGATTTAGCCATGTTTTTTGGACAATCTTCTTTTGCCGAAATGACGGTAGTAAATGAGAAGAATGTGGTCAAGATTGATCCTTCATTTGATTTGCGGTTGGCTGCGGCGTTAGCTTGCGGCATCCCTGCCGGTTTTGGGACGGTTTTACATCAACTTCAGCCGACGGAGGATTCCCGGATTGCGGTGTTTGGGACCGGGGCGGTCGGACTTGGCGCTATTATGGCGGCGAAATTATTAAAATGCAAAGTGATTGTGGCAGTTGACATTGTGGATCATCGACTCGCACTGGCGAAAAAATTGGGCGCTACGCATTTTATCCGGGCCCGTTTAGCGGATCCTGTCGAAATATTGAAGCGGACGTTTGATGGCATCGATTACGCCGTTGACTCAACCGGACAAGCCTCGGTTGGCCGGCAGGCTTTCCGCTCACTGGCGGTCAATGGGAAATTGGCGTATGTAGGTGAGTTTCCGCAATTATCAGTGGCTGATATTGAAGAAATACGAAAAAACCATATGACAGTCGCGGAAATCGTGGAAGGCAACAATGTCCTCAAGACCTTTATTCCTTATTTAATCGATTTGTACCGGCAAGGAGATTTTCCCTTTGACAAGCTGGTTCGCTATTATCCGTGGGAAGAAATTAACCAGGCAGTTGCCGATTCGACGAGCGGGATTACGATTAAACCGGTTCTTATTATGTCATAAATCCAACCTTGTTTTTCGATATATAGTGCATTAACAAAAAAATATTACTATATATTGTGTTTGTTGCAGGAGAACTATTTTTAGTGGAGAATATAATTTGTAGCAAGGCAATTAACAATCAGGGAGGTTGGATGAGACCATGACGGTGAATGATGTACTGGTGCAAATGCCGGAAGGGATGCAGGAAGAAGAAGCAAAATACTATGTTGCCGAAGAAATTAA